>NZ_JAGTPI010000005.1:0-183692 GCF_021147825.1 Pseudomonas quasicaspiana | reverse complement strand
GGAAGGCGGCGTTCCTGACGACCCAGATGCTGTGAACGTACTGGCCCCTTCGCGAATGAATTCGCTCCCACTGGGTTGCGCACGCCTCAGGTTGACGCTGATCCTGTGGGACCGAATTCATTCGGGAAGGCGGCGTTCCTGACGACCCAGATGCTATGAACGTACTGGCCCCTTCGCGAATGAATTCGCTCCCACAGGGATCTGAAGTCCTGGCAGGCCAACACAAAATATCCCACAGGTGCATCGCACAGTGCGGTCGCCAATATCCTCCGCGGATATTAACTACCTGCGCTTCTTACCCCCACCCAGCAACGACCCCAACAACCCTCGCACCAACTGACGCCCCAACTGATTCGCCGCCTGGCGCACAGCGCTTTTCATTGCCTGCCCCGCGACACCACCCAGAAACTCACCGGCCATGTCACTGAAGCTTTCCTGCTCCTTGGCGCTCTTTGTTGGCGCAGCCTCCGTTTCGGATACAGCGACTTTTCGCGCAATAAGCATTTCATAGGCCGATTCACGATCAACAGGCTTGTCATAGCGCGCGGCCAGTGGCGACTGGGCAATCAGACTGACACGCTCGGTATCGGTCAACGGCCCGATTCTTGATTGCGGCGGCGCGACCAGCACTTGCTGGACCATCGCTGGAGTGCCCTTGTCCTGCAATGTACCGACCAGCGCTTCGCCGATGCCGAGTTGCGTAAGCACCGCCAGCGTGTCGATAGCCGGATTGGGTCTGAACCCGTCTGCCACGGCGCGCAACGATTTCTGCTCTTTGGCAGTAAACGCGCGCAAGCCGTGCTGGATGCGTAACCCCAATTGCGCCAGTACCTGATCAGGCAAGTCACCCGGCGACTGGGTGACGAAATACACGCCCACGCCTTTGGAGCGAATCAACCGCACCACTTGCTCAAGCCTGTCCTGCAACGCCTTGGGCGTGTCGGCAAACAGCAAATGCGCTTCATCGAAAAACAACGCCAGTATCGGTTTGTCTGCGTCACCGCGTTCCGGCAACTGCTCGAACAACTCGGCAAGAAGCCACAACAGGAAAGTCGCGTAGACCTTGGGCGCCTCATGCACGAGTCGGCTGGCGTCGAGCAAATGAATACGCCCTCGCCCATCGTTCGCAGGCCTCAGGATATCTTCCAGTTGCAGGGCTGGCTCCCCGAACAACGCCTCAGCGCCCTGCTGTTCGAGCACCGCCAGTCGGCGCTGCAAGGCCTGGCTCGAACCGGTAGTCATCAGCGAGCTGTCTTCACCCAGCAACTGCGGATTGTCACGCAGATGATTGAGTAACGCTTTGAGATCCTTGATATCAAGCAGCAACAAGCCTTCCCGGTCCGCCACTTTGAAGGCCGCGTAAAGCGCGGCTTGCTGACTGTCCGTCAGCTCCAGCAAGCTGCCCAGCAACAGCGGACCCATTTCGCTCAGCGTCGTGCGCAGTGGATGACCGGACTTCCCGTGAACGTCCCACAAAGTAACCGGATAGGCTTTCGGTGTGTGATTGAGCCAAGGCATGCCAGCAATCCGCTCGGCAATCTTGCCTTGCGGTGCACCCGCTGCGCCCAGCCCGCACAAGTCGCCCTTGATATCAGCGGCGAACACCGCAACGCCGGCATCACTGAAGGCTTCGGCCAGACGTTGCAGCGTCACCGTCTTGCCGGTCCCGGTCGCTCCCGCCACCAGACCATGACGATTCCCCAGGCGCAGTGCCTGACTCACCGGTAGCCCGTCGGGACCGGCACCTATCACAATGTTCTGAACGTCTGACATGTCATCACCTGTCTTGATCGTTGTATCAGTGTGGTCCACGCGTAAGGAAACAGTGCGAAACTTAACGCTATAGCAGGGAAGGAAGGATGCAACCCCTGGTAGGAGCGAACTTGTTCGCGAGGGTTTGGCTGGCGATGCTCATCTATCGTTTTGGCCGGCGCTTCGCGAACAAGTTCGCTCCTACCGGGTATGCGCAGTTCGCAGGAGCGGCTTTAGCCGCAAGCGCGTCAGCAACACACTATCGACACCACCTGACGAACATCTGCCGTAATCGGTGGTCAACGTTAAACTTTTCCGTGATCATCCAGCGCAAGGCCAAACACCCCCATGACTGCATTTATCTCGCTGGCCCACCTGCTGCAACCTTCAGAGCATCAAGAATGAAGCGAATTGCATGGTTGGCTATTGGCTTGCTGGCAGCCGTGCTGATCCCTTTGCTGTTGGGCGGCGGCGATATCTTTCAGCGTCTGCGCAGCTTTCCCTTCCCGCTATTGATGGTGATGTTCGGCATGATCATCCTCTGCTGGGGCCTGAATACCCTACGCATGCGGATCCTGTTGGGGGATAGCGCACAAAAGCTGACAATCAATAAAAGCCTGGGCCTGATTATGGCCAGCGAGTTTGCCTATTGCGCAACGCCCGGTGGCAGCGGTGGGCCACTGACGTTGATGGCAGTGCTCGCCCGAAATGGCGTCAGACCAGCAAAAGCCAGCGCAGTATTCGCCACAGACCAACTTAGCGACCTGGTGTTTTTCCTCGTGGCGTTGGTAGGAATTATGTTCTATGCGCTATTCCACACGCTCAGTGAGCGTATGGAATGGCTGTTGGGCTTCAGCGCAGTGCTCGTCGTGGGCAGCCTGTGCCTGTTTCTGGGATTCGCCCGCTTCCATCGTCAGGTCATCAAGTTCAACGGCCGGTTGCTGAAGCGCTTCAAAACCAAAAGCACAACCCGGTTTCGTTGGGCACGCAAGGTTTTGCATTTCCGCGATGCGCTGGCTGAAACCTGGAAAATGCCACGTCAGAAACTGATCGCAGTGTTTGTGCTGACCTGCCTGCATTGGGGGCTGCGCTACAGCATTTTGTACCTCGCGCTGCTGGGCCTGGGCGTCAATGTGCAGTGGGCCTGGACGTTTCTGATTCAGATGCTGTCGCTGACGGCCGGACAGTTCAGCCTGCTGCCGGGAGGCGCAGGTACTGCCGAGCTGACATCTGCTGCGCTGTTGGCACCCATGGTCGGTAAATCCACCGCAGCGGCCGCGATTCTGATCTGGCGCACAGTGACCTACTACTTCTATCTGGTCGTGGGCGGGCCAATTTTCCTGCTGATGGTCGGTCGACCACTGCTGAACAAACTGATGCGCTTCAACCAGATCTGAATCAAGTGTCGGATTTGTCGCCTGGTTGCAGGTCTTTATCCGCCAGAGTGGCGCGCCAAAGCTCGGCAGCGCCGTCGAAATCGGCACCGTCTTCTGGCGTCAACGCATCCGGATCATAGCGACTGAGGCACCCCTCACCCAGAGTGGGGGGCGCTGTTGAAGTGGCTTTATCGAGGGGATCGGTCATGACGGTTACCCTGGAAGCTTGCTAACACACTTGAGCCGAGGTGCGATTTAACTGTGGGAGCGAATTCATTCGCGAAGGGGCCGGACCTGAAAATATATCAGCGCATGCACCATTATCTTCGCGAATAAATTCGCTCCCACATAGCGACACACCCAGGAAACGACGTCGCATCCCGAGTGCACAAAAGCAGCTTAGTCGAACACGACCGTCTTGTTGTCGTGCACCAGCACGCGATCTTCCAGGTGGTAGCGCAAGCCACGGGCCAGAACCATCTTCTCCACGTCGCGACCGAAACGCACCATGTTTTCAATGCTGTCGCTGTGGCTGACGCGTACCACGTCCTGCTCGATGATCGGGCCTGCATCCAGCTCTTCAGTGACATAGTGACACGTTGCGCCGATCAACTTGACGCCTCGCAGAGAGGCCTGGTGATAAGGCTTGGCACCGACGAATGAAGGCAGGAAGCTGTGGTGAATATTGATGACCTGATGGGCATATTCACGGCACAGCTGCGGCGGCAGGATCTGCATGTAACGCGCCAGCACCACCACGTCCGCCTGATGATGAGCAACCAGACGTGAAACTTCGGCAAATGCCGGCTCCTTGTCCGTCGGGTTCACCGGCACGTAGTAATAAGGAATGCCATGCCATTCGACCATGCTGCGCAAATCCTGGTGGTTGGAAATCACGCAGGCAATTTCACAGTCCAGTTCATCGCTGTGCCAGCGGTGCAGCAAGTCCGCCAGACAATGGGACTCGCGACTTGCCATCAATACAACGCGCTTCTTCTGTGCCGAGTCAGTGATGCGCCAGTCCATCGCAAACTCTTCAGCGATAGGGGTGAACGCCTCGCGGAACGCGTCGAGATCAAAGGGCAGCGTATCGGCACGAATTTCATGACGCATGAAGAACCAGCCACTCTGGTTGTCAGAGTGATGGCTGGCTTCGGTAATCCAGCCGTTATAGGACGCCAGAAAGTTACTGACTTTGGCAACGATGCCGACACGGTCCGGGCATGAAATCACCAGACGAAAAGTGCGCATTGGGGGAAACTCCAGAACTTCGCAAAGGCGGCTATTCTAGCGCCTGCGCAGGAAAACTGCAGTAGTCCTGTAAAACTGATTGGTGACTGCCGCCGGTACCCTGGCATGCCGAAATCGCCACCTTGCCACACCGGTAGCTGATTCCTGAACGAACGCTTAAAAAGCTGCGATTTAAACGCCTTAATAGCGACTATCTTTACCACATGCGCTACGCCATTTAGTTTATGAAGCGTCTGTAGGACGCGGTATATTTCTAAATAATTCAAATAAAACTTTTCTTTAATGTTTACTTGATCAAGGCGCATGACTATTATTGCTTCACTGTATCCCTGCCCACCTCTCAACATAAGGTAAGCCTCATGTCTCTGATCAACGAGTACCGCGCTACAGAAGAAGCCATCAAAGAACTGCAAGCGCGTTTGAAGAACCTGTCCCAAGACGACAAACTGCAAACCGAGCTGGAATTTGAAGGCAAACTGCGTACGCTGATGGGCGAATATCAGAAGTCCCTGCGTGACATCATTGCTCTGCTCGATCCAGAAGCCAAAGTTGGCAAATCTGCACGCGGCGGCGCAGTTAAAGCGACCGGCACCAAGCGCGCGCGCAAGGTCAAGCAATACAAAAACCCGCATAACGGCGAAGTCATCGAAACCAAAGGTGGCAACCACAAAACGCTGAAAGAGTGGAAAGCCAAGTGGGGCGGTGATGAAGTTGAAGGCTGGGCAACCCTGCTGGGCTAAACCCGGAGCAGGTCCCGCTTCACTCGTTACACTAAAAACGCCAGCCGAGCTGGCGTTTTTTATTGCCCGAAAAAAACCGCACTCGTTACATCAAAGGCCCAGCCTCTGGCGCAGAGCCTCTACGTAGTCCTGCCATTCACGTAATATCTCAAGCTGCGCAGGGGTAGCACTAAGGGATAGTTCCACAAGTGCCTGAGTAAAACTTTGCAGGGTATTAGGCGCCCCGGATTCCGGCACCGTCAGACGTGTCCTACAAAAAACAAGCCAGCGCTGTTGCTCTTCTGCATTCAAGGTTTCAGCAAAATTACGCGCCCGATAGCGAAATAATAACTCTGGCAAACGCGCATCATCGAAAGGCCATGCCTGGCTGCCTAACGTTTCAGGCTCTGCATTGCGCACTTGCTCACAAAGCCTGCGATCACGGTCACCAATAAATCCGTCATAAAGTTGTTGCTCGGGATCTTCACTGGCAACAAAGTCATCAGCGGCATAAATGGTGTTCAGCTTTTCCTGCCAGAGCGCCTGGGCCTCATTGAGATGACGTACTCGCTCGCTAAACACTGTCATGTCGAGATTCAAGCGTTGCTGATCTTCAGCTCGCAGCACCTTCAGCGGTGCGATCACCGGGCACCGATTTATATGCAAAAGTTTAAGGGGGACCGGCAGTTCGCCCTCGGCCAAATCTTCGCGACGGGTATATAACCGTTGTCGCAATATGTGTGCATCCTGCTCCAGTAATGGCAAATGATCCTGATGTAAATCGCACACAATCAGTGCGTTTCTATTTTGCGGATGCCAGGCCAGCGGAAGCACAACCCCCAGATAATGACGTGCCGCCGAAAAGCGCCCGGAGATATGAACCAGCGGTTCCATCAGCCGTATCTTTTGCTGGACGTTCTGCTTGCTGCGCAACTCGAAAAGATAATCGTAAAGACGGGGCTGTTTTTCACGAACCAGACGCGCGAGAGCAATAGTCGCCCGCACATCAGACAAAGCGTCATGAGCCTGTCCGTGATCGATACCATTAGCAGCCGTCAACCGCTCAAGCTTAAGCGTTACCCGACCATCATCTTCCGGCCAGACAATGCCTTCCGGTCGCAGTGCATAGGCAGCGCGCACCACATCAATCAAGTCCCAGCGACTGTTTCCGCTTTGCCACTCACGGGCATAAGGATCAAAGAAATTCCGGTAAAGGCTGTAGCGCGTCATTTCATCATCGAAGCGCAAAGTGTTGTAGCCCGCTCCGCACGTGCCCGGCGCAGCAAGCTGGGCATGAACACGGGTCATGAAATCAGCTTCGCACAACCCCTTCTCGGCCAGCGTGGACGGCGTGATACCCGTAATCATGCATGCGGCAGGATGCGGAAGAATATCGTCGCTGGGCTGGCAGTGAATATTAACCGGCGCCTCAATTTCATTGAGTTCGGCATCCGTACGGATACCCGCCATCTGCAACGGGCGATCATTGCGCGGATTGATACCGGTGGTTTCGTAGTCGTACCAGAAGATGGTGGAAGTCACGGGCTGATCCTGAACAAAAGACCGGCAAAGTGTAGGGCTTGAGAGTGGTAAAAGGCGAATAAGGCTAAGTGTGCGTTAAAAGAAACCTTTTCTTACAACACATGTAGAAACAGTCCGGTTGCTTACCAACCCAACAGTCCCTAGCATCAGGTTTTGTTTTCAGGCGTACCTCTTCCGACAATGCCCTCCCCGCACGCTTTGCCAAGGACTGCACCGCCAATCGCGCCGCTGGACACCCGCAGCCGGATGGAAACCCCGGAAGGTATCGACCTGCTGCTGCGTCCGGCAGGACTGGTCCCTCGCGCTCTGGCCTTCGCCATCGACTTCACCATTCGTGCCGTAGCCATCGGCATGCTCTTGCTGGTCTTCAGCCTGTTCGAATCCTTTGGCGCAGGCCTCAGTGCTATCTCCATGTTTCTGGTTACCTGGTGGTACATGGTGCTGTTCGAAGCCCTGAACCAAGGGCGCACACCCGGCAAGCAGATCATGCGTCTGCGAGTGATCCACGATGACGGGACCCCGATCGGCTGGACCGCCTCGCTCATCCGCAACCTGTTGCGTTTCGTCGATATGCTGCCGTTCGGCTACAGCCTTGGCGCTATCAGTTGCCTGCAACACCCCCAATTCAAACGCCTCGGCGATCTGGCCGCCGGTACTCTGGTGGTCTATCAAGACAAACCACCGAGTCGTCCGGTTCTGCCACACGCCACACCGATCATCGCGCCGTTCGTGCTGAGCCTTGAAGAACAGCGAGCCATTCTGAGCTTCGCGGGACGACAAGCCGAACTGACCTCGGAACGCACCCAGGAGCTGGCATCGATTCTCGCCGCGCCGCTGAACGTAAGCCCGGCACTGGCAGTGCCGCGACTGAACAGCATAGCCACCGGCTTGCTGGGGCCAACATGAAACAAGGTCTGTTCGAACTTCGTCATCAGGCTGAATGGCGGCGCTTCGCAGAGCGTCTGGACGGTCTCGAAAAACGCAAAGCACCAGGCTCATCGAACGAGACCTTCAGTCGCGAATACCGGCGTATCTGTAACCAGTTGGCCGTCGCCCAGGAAAGAGGCTACAGCAGCCATCTGGTTGATCCACTGCAACAACTGTCCATGCGTGGTCATCAGCAGTTGTATCGGCATCGTCATCCCTTCGGTGCGCAACTGCTGAGTTTCGTGCTGGCAGGATTCCCGCAACTGGTGCGCGCCGAATGGCGTCTGATCGCCATCGCCAGCCTGCTGTTCTTCGGCAGCCTTATCGTTATGGGCTTGCTGGTGTATGGCTTCCCGGATCTGATCTACAGCGTTATGGACCCTGGACAGGTAGGGCAGATGGAGACCATGTACGACCCGCAGTCGAGTCGCATCGGTCAAGCAGTGGAGCGCGCCGCCGATGATGACTGGATGATGTTTGGCTACTACATCATGAACAACATCGGGATTGCCTTTCAGACGTACGCCAGCGGTCTGCTATTCGGGCTTGGCAGCCTGTTCTTCCTGTTTTTCAACGGGCTGACGATCGGAGCTGTAGCCGGGCACTTGACCGGTATCGGCTATGGTCAGACATTCTGGTCATTCGTTGTCGGCCACGGTGCATTTGAGCTCACCGCCATCGCACTGGCGGGTGCCGCAGGACTCAAACTTGGCTGGGCATTACTGGCCCCCGGAGCATTGCGCCGCGGTGAGGCATTGCGGATTGCAGCGAAAACCAGCGTGCAACTCATCTATGGCGTCATCCTCTTCCTTTTGATTGCAGCGTTCATAGAGGCCTATTGGTCTTCCATGACCTGGCCGCAGCCGGCAATCAAATACACAGTGGGTGCAGTGCTCTGGACGTTAGTCATCGCTTATCTGGTTTTTGCAGGCAGGACACACCATGCGCCTGACTGACGCCAGCATTGCGATCCACCCACGAACGCCGTGGGAAGCCATAGACCTGGGCGTGCTACTGGCACAGCAGCATCGCGGACTGCTGATGGCAAGCTGGGCCATTGTCACCTTGCCGATTTTTGCGCTGCTCAGCCTGTTGCTCTGGAATCATCCGACCACCGCGATCCTGCTGTTCTGGTGGCTCAAGCCCGTCTACGAACGCTTGCCACTTCTCATTCTGTCCCAAGCGTTGTTCGACCCTGCACCCAGCCTGAAAGATGCACTCAAAGGCTGGCTGAAAACGTTGCGCCCTAATCTTCTCGCCAGCCTGACGTGGCGTCGACTCAGCTTGAGTCGCAGCTTCACGTTGCCCGTGCATCAACTGGAACAACTCTCCGGCGAGGCACTCCGCCAGCGCATTGGCGTGCTCAGCCAGAAGGATCAGTTCGTCGCTCGCTGCCTGACTGCAGTGGGCGGTACGCTGGAGTCGTGCCTGTGGGTCGGGATGATCGTGTTGTTTTATGCGCTGATTCCCCAGCAGGTAGAGCTCGACTGGACTTGGCGGACAATGCTCGACCTTAACAACCAACTGAACTGGCTGGAGCACCTGATCAATCTTTTCTATGCGCTGATCCTGACCGTGTGGGGACCTGTTTACGTGTCCTGCGGTTTCACCCTGTACCTGAATCGGCGCACGGTTCTGGAGGCCTGGGACATTGAACTGGTCCTGCGTCGGTTGCGCCAACGGCTGACGGGAAGCGCCTATGTGCTGATGATCGGCCTTGGCCTGACGCTGATCAGTTCTGCACCGCCCGCATGGTCTGCGCAGCAGGATTTCAGCTGTCCGATTCCCTCCCTGTCCCCTGAGGGCGAAGCTGGCCCCGACAGCCCGCGCCTCGTCAATCAGGAACTGACCAGCGCGGCTGCGCGGCAGAACATCAAAGAAGTGCTGCAACAGCCGCCGTTCAAGAACCCGAAAACCGTTTCGGGCTGGCGGCTGCCTGAAGCCCCAAAAACGACGCAGGAAAAAAGCTACGACAGGAGCACAGCGCTGTATGGCTGGGTGAGATGGCTACTGCATTTCGGCAACGTCCTCGCACAGGTCTTTCAGGTTTTGTTGTGGGGAATAGTGATTGCCTTGGTCGGTGTGGTGATCTGGCGCTACCGAAAATGGCTGGCCGCGTTCGTCAATCGCCGCGCTCCCCGCAAGAAACCACAGCGCGCCCCACCTGAACAATTGTTTGGCCTGCAAGTCAGCGCCGAAAGCCTCCCGGCCGACATTGCAGGCAGTGCGGAACAACTGTGGCCAAACCAGCCACGTGAAGCGTTGGGGTTGCTCTATCGAGCGCTGCTCAGCCGCTTGCTTGTCGACTATCAACTGCCCCTGAAAAGCGCCGACACCGAAGGCCAGGTCCTGCAACGAATCGCCGCGCTTGATCAACCGGCTCTCAATGACTTCAGCCAAAGCCTGACCCGGCACTGGCAAAATCTGGCTTATGGTCACCAGCTACCTGCAACTCCGGTACAGCAAGAACTTTGTGATGGCTGGCGACGCCTGTTTGATCGGGAAATGCAGTCATGACCCGACGCCGCTGGTTACTGGCCGCACTCGCTTTGCTCGTTCTGGGCGCAGTTGCGGCCTACCTGCTGAAGAATCTGGAGCGCTATGAGGAAACGGTCGATCAAGGCCCCTCCCCCGAAGTCCGTGCCAATCCATGGCTGGCAGCGGAAAGTTTTCTACGCAGTCGCTCCATCGACGTAAAAACAGCCGACTCCACCAACAAACTGCCCGATGCGAGGCTTGAATCCCAAACCTTGCTGCTGCTCGACTATCGCGACAACATGACGCCTTCTCAAGCGGACAAGGTACTGCAGTGGGCGCGGTCAGGCGGGCATCTGCTGTTTGTCGCCGAGCAACTCTGGAATGAAAAAAAAGGTCGTAGCGGCGACCTTTTGCTGGACCGGTTACAGATTCGTCAATTACTCACCAAAGACCTGAAAGGGCAGGATTATTCACCGGTCAGCCCGGTTAACCCGGTTATCCCGCTGCGAACACCTGAACCCAAAGCACCCAAGGTGCCTTGGCCAGGCCTGACACGTTTGTATCTTGAAAACGAAGAAGCTCCGGCTTACATGAGCTTCGACCCCAGCTTCCACCTCGAAGACCCTGAGGATCACGCCCAGTCCTGGGCCAACAGCGCTGACGCAACGCACATGTTGCAGTTGATCTATGGCGAAGGCCTGATCACCGTGGTGACCGACGCCGATTTATGGAAAAACCGATTCATCGATGATTACGATAATGCATGGCTCCTGTGGTACCTGACCCAGGACAGCAAAGTCACGATGGTCGTCAGAAACCAACACGACAACTTGTTCAGCCTGCTGCTGCGTCACTTTCCGCAGCTGCTATTAATGCTGACGCTACTCATCGGCGTCGGACTCTGGCGGGCAGGCATGCGCCAAGGGCCTGTGCGAGCACCTGCTGTCGGTGCGCGCCGCCAACTCACCGAGCACCTGCGCGCCAGCGCCGAGTTCCTGCGTCGTCGCAGCGGCCAGCAAACTCTCTTGCGCAACCTGCAGGCAGAAATTCAGCGCCGCGCCCGCATTCGTCACCCCGGCTTCGAATCGCTAGTGATCGCCGACCAATGGCAGGTTCTGGCACGCCTGACCCGCCAGCCAACCAGTGTCATCAGCCAGGCATTGCGCCCACGTCCGGCACAGCGCATGTCCAGTTCCGACTTCACCCGTCAGGTTGCCCACCTGCAAACCATCAGGAATGCCCTATGAGCGATCTACCCAACGAACCGTCCACAAGCCCCGAGCCTGTCGTCGAGTTCAATATCGACCCGGCAGCCACGCCCGCACCGGCAGCCAGCAATCAGGCGCAACAGCGTCAGCGCGCCAGCCAGTTGGCCCAGGCCTTACGCAAAGAGCTGCAAAAAGCCGTGATCGGACAAGCCGCCGTTATTGATGACGTGCTGACCGCATTGATTGGTGGCGGCCATGTTTTGCTCGAAGGGGTGCCGGGGCTCGGCAAGACTTTACTGGTCCGGGCGCTGGCCCGTTGTTTTGGAGGTGAATTCGCCCGCATTCAGTTCACCCCTGACCTGATGCCCAGCGACGTCACCGGCCATGCGGTCTATGACCTGCACACCGAGCAGTTCAAACTCCGTAAAGGTCCGATTTTCACCAACCTGCTGCTGGCCGACGAAATCAATCGTGCTCCGGCCAAGACCCAGGCCGCACTGCTTGAAGCCATGCAGGAACGGCAGGTGACCCTTGAGGGTAAACCCATGCCCATCGCCCAGCCGTTCATGGTACTGGCGACGCAAAACCCCATCGAACAGGAAGGGACTTATCCACTGCCCGAAGCCGAGCTGGATCGTTTCATGCTCAAACTGCGCATGGACTACCCCGATGTCGACGAAGAGCTGAGCATGGTCCGCCAGGTCACCCGCTCGAGCCGGGCCGACATGCTCGACGTGCAACCGTTACGCGTTGTGCTTCAGGCGCGTGAAGTACAGGCCTTGCAGCGAATTGCGAGCGAGCTGCCGCTGGACGATCAGGTGCTGGACTATGCCGTTCGACTGGCGCGCGCAACCCGTAGCTGGCCGGGCCTGACTCTGGGCGCAGGTCCCCGGGCCTCGATTGCACTGGTACGTGGCGGCCGGGCGCGGGCTTTGCTGCGCGGGGGCGAGTTTGTCATCCCTGACGACATCAAGGATTGCGCGCTGGCCGTGCTGCGCCATCGGGTAAGGCTTGCACCGGAACTGGATATCGAAGGCCTGTCGGTTGATCAGGTCCTCAGTCAGTTGCTCGATCAGGTTCCGGCGCCCCGTCTATGAAGCAACTGCTGAAACCATCGACAGCACTGCTTGGCTGGCTGGGAGGCCTGGCGGGCATTGCACTGCTGCTCGGTGTTCTGTCCGCACTGGCCATTGAGGTGCCCGATGAAGTTGGCACGCTGTTTTACGCGTTGCTGCTGGCATTGCTGGTACTGGCGCTGGCGGATGCCATTCGGCTTACTCGCAAACCTTCACCGAGCCTCAAACGTGAAGTCCGCGGGAGTCTGGCGCTGGGGCGTTGGGCGCAAGCGCATCTGACGCTGACACACGATTATCCGGATGAAATCACGGTGCAGGTGTTCGACCATTTGCCGGACGGCTTTGAGGTAGAACATCTGCCACAAACCCTGGCGCTGCGGCCGGGCCAGCAAAGCCGGTTGAGCTATCGCATACGCCCGCTGCAACGAGGACTTTTCAAGCTTAGCCAGTGCGAAATAGAGCTGCCCAGCTCGATGAGACTCTGGCGGGCTCGTCGCTATCTGGAGTTGAATGACAGTACGCGGGTCTACCCGGATTTTGCCCGTGTCTACGGCGGGCAACTGCTGGCGGTTGAAAACTGGCTCAGCCAGATGGGCGTACGTCAGCGACAGCGCCGTGGGCTGGGCATGGAGTTCAACCAGTTGCGTGAGTTTCGTGAAGGCGACAGCCTGAGGCAAATCGACTGGAAAGCCACAGCACGCCACCGCACGCCCATCGCCCGTGAGTATCAGGAGGAAACGGATCAACAAATCATTTTCATGCTCGACTGTGGTCGACGCATGCGCAGCCTGGACGGCGATCTTTCGCACTTCGATCACGCGCTCAACGCCCTGCTATTGCTTGGGCATGTAGCCTTGCGTCAGGGCGATGCGGTAGGTCTGTCGACCTTTGCCAGCGAGCAGGACCGCTACCTTGCTGCGGTCAAAGGGCCGAGCCAGTTGAATGTGCTGCTCAACAGCGTCTATGACCTGAACAGCAGTCGAAGAACCGCAGATTACAGCGCGGCTGCTCGCCAGTTGATAGCACGCCAGAAGCGCCGCGCGCTGGTGGTATTGATGACCAACTTGCGCGATGAGGATGACGAAGAGCTGTTGTCCGCGGTCAAACTGTTGGGCCAGAAACACAGGGTTCTGATCGTCAGTTTGCGCGAAGAGGTGCTGGATACCTTACGGCACGAACCCGTTCAGACTTACGAAGACGCATTGATGTACTGCGGAACCATCGACTTTCTGAACGCCCGTTCCGAACTGCATGACCGCTTGAGCGCACACGGCATTCCAATTCTGGATTCCCGCCCGGCAGAACTCGGGCCGGAACTGATCAGTCGCTACTTGAACTGGAAAAAAACCGGTGCGCTATGAAAGCGCCTTACCAACATCCGCTGTCGCATAGCGATCGCCGGTCTGTCTGGAAAAACGCTTCGCAGCCTTCGGCAGCTCCTACGCAATTAGCGTCAGTCAGTTAGTCGCTCTCAGACCGATGCTTCCATCGGATAAAAGCTGAAGTAATGCCTTAGAGCACCAATCAGTTCCGCGTACTCCGGCGGTGACTCCGTCAATATGAAACCCGAGTCATAGCTACCCGGCGTTTCATCTTCGTGACACCACAGACAGGTCGCCGTCACCTCCAGAGTGACAGGCATTCCACGCTCACAAGGTACCTGCAGACGCAATTGAAATTCAGCTCCCACCATCATCGGCAGATCACTGATCAGCATCAATCCCTTCTCGGACACGTTGCCCAGACAACCCAATTGCTTGTTGGTGTAGCGGTTGAACACCCGCAGATAGCCAGGCAATTGATGCCGTTCGATCCTTCGCTCTTTCAACATAAGTCAGCCGCCATAGGTAGCCATTGAGCATGGCCGCGCTAAAACTCCTGGGGTAGCCAACACTGCGCATTGGCACCGTCAATACGGACAAACTTGAGTTTGTCGTCGCAGAAACGAGACTCTGACCCGATACAGGCGCCACAAGTCACGTACGTCCGTCTGCTTTTCGTAAGACTAGACCACTTGCGGCATACAGCCACTCAAAAACATTACAAAGGATCCAAACGAATGTAATTAACGCTTTACAGGGCTAACCTGAGCAGTCTGGACGCGTGGATAGTGACCCAACTGCTGCAGCGTCTCCAGGCGAGCTCTCGCTCTGAATGCGTACTCGCTGTAAGGGTACTGAGTAATGATGAACTGATAAGTCTGTGCCGCGTCGACAAACAGTTTTTGCCGCTCCAGACATTGCCCGCGCAACATCGATACTTCTGGCTGAACGTAACGACGCGAGCGGCTTTGACGATCAACCTTGGAGAGGCTCAACATCACAGCCTCGCAATCACCCCGATCATAGGACCGGTAAGCGCTGTTCAAATTGGAATTCATTGCCATTCGGGTACAACCACTGACGGCTGCCAGCAATACTAAAATCATCACGATTCGCATGGGACTCTCCTGTGCTCTGCAATATATCGACCTGAAACAGGATTTCTTCAAGCAGTTTTCGGCACCGGTCGTCTGCCGGTTACCGGCTCGCAAAATCTCGCGACAATGCAAAGAAACATGACTACAGATCAAGACAGTAGTAGCCTCTCGCTGCGCTTCATATAAGGAGTTTATGCATGACCGTTCGCCGCACTAAAATCGTCGCCACCCTTGGCCCTGCCAGTAACTCGCCGGAAGTCATCGAACAATTGATCCTCTCGGGTCTGGACGTTGCTCGTCTGAACTTCTCTCACGGCACTCCGGATGAGCACAAGGCACGCGCCAGGCTGATCCGTGAGATCGCCGCAAAGCACGGGCGCTTCGTCGCACTGCTCGGCGACCTGCAGGGTCCGAAAATTCGTATTGCCAAGTTTGCCGGCAAGAAAATAGAACTGAAAGTCGGTGATAAATTCACTTTCTCCACTGTTCACCCGCTGACCGATGGCAACCAGCAAATCGTGGGTATCGACTACCCGGATCTGGTCAAGGACTGCGGCGTAGGCGACGAGCTGCTGCTCGACGACGGTCGCGTGGTCATGCGCGTTGACACCCAGACTGCCGACGAACTGCACTGCACCGTGCTGATCGGTGGTCCATTGTCGGACCACAAAGGCATCAACCGCCGTGGCGGTGGCCTCACCGCTCCGGCCTTGACCGAAAAAGACAAGCAGGACATCAAGCTCGCTGCCGAAATGGACCTGGACTATCTGGCCGTTTCCTTCCCGCGCGATGCCGCTGACATGGAATACGCCCGTAAGCTGCGTGACGAGTCGGGCGGTACCGCCTGGCTGGTGGCGAAGATCGAACGTGCTGAAGCCGTGGCCAACGATGAAGTGCTGGACGCATTGATCCGCGCCAGTGACGCGGTCATGGTTGCCCGTGGCGACCTGGGCGTTGAAATTGGTGACGCCGAGCTGGTAGGTGTTCAGAAACGCATCATCCTGCACGCTCGTCGCCACAATAAAGCGGTAATCGTGGCAACACAGATGATGGAGTCGATGATCTCCAGCCCGATGCCGACACGCGCAGAAGTGTCCGACGTGGCCAACGCCGTGCTCGACTACACCGACGCCGTCATGTTGTCCGCTGAAAGTGCTGCCGGTTCCTACCCGATCGAAGCCGTGCAGGCCATGGCCCGTATCTGCATCGGCGCTGAAAAGCACCCGACAGGTAAAACCTCCAGCCACCGCATCGGTCACTCGTTCACCCGTTGTGACGAAAGCATCGCGCTGGCAGCCATGTACACCGCCAACCACTTCCCTGGCGTGAAAGCGATCATTGCCCTGACTGAAAGCGGTTATACCCCGCTGATCATGTCGCGCATTCGCTCCTCGGTACCGATCTACGCGTTCTCCCCGCACCGCGGTACTCAGGCCCGCGCAGCAATGTTCCGTGGCGTTTACACCGTACCGTTCGACCCGGCCAACCTGCCACCAGGCCAGGTCAGCCAGTCTGCGGTAGACGAACTGCTCAAGCGCGGTCTCGTTGAGCAAGGCGATTGGGTCATCCTCACCAAGGGTGATAGCTACCACACCATCGGTGGCACCAACGGCATGAAGATCCTGCACGTCGGCGATCCGTTGGTCTAAGACGGTCGCGCGCAGCAAACAAAAAGCCCCGGTTCGCGAGAGCCGGGGCTTTTTTGTGTTTGATGACCGGGAGTGAATAGCAGCGCATTTCTGTAGGAGAGGCCCCGGCGTCTATGGCACCGCGCCATCTCGCGTTTGAATGCCTTATTCACGCCCCACAAACACATCCGCCAAGACCTGATTACGCGGAATACCCGCCAGATAAAGTCGCTTGGCAAAGGTCTCTACACTTTGTGGACTGCCGCAGACCAGCGCCATGGTCTTGCGCGACAACATGCGCAAGTCGGCCAGCGTCGCGTCCAGTTCATCAGACGTCACCAGTTGGACCTGAACGCTGCCATGAGTACTTGCCAACTCAGCCAATTCGGTACGCAGGTAATGTTCACTGCCATCGCGCGCCAGATGAATAAGCCTGACAGGTCCCTGATGCTCTTGACGAAGCGCCTCTCGAAGCACGCCCCACAAAGGTCCGAGACCCGTTCCAGCGGCCAACAGTAACAACGGCCGGTCTTGCCAGTCCGGATCATATTGCAATGCCCCACCTCGCAACTCGCCTAGCCCGATGCGCTCATCCACACGTAAATGGCGAGCTACGTCAGCAAAGGCGCCCGCCTGACGACAGTCGATGTGAAACTCCAGAAAGCGATCTTCGCCGGGTATGCTCGCCAGCGAATAAGGCCGCGCGACGCCGCTATCCGTCCACAGCACCAGATGCTGACCAGCCCGATAACGCAACGGCCGTTCTGGCTCCAGACGTAAACGCAGTACCGACGGGCTGAGCCAGTCACATTCTGCGACCCGGGCTGACACCCCATCACGTTGTGGATCAAATACCTGGACGGTCAAATCCTGCATCACCCGACACTGGCAGGCCAGACGCCAGCCTTGCTGACGCTTACCCGCATCCAGCGCCTCAGGCAGGGCATCCGCCGGTTCGCCACTAATGCAGCGCACCAGACAGGCATGGCAACTTCCGGCCCGGCAGCTATAGGGGACCCTGACGCCAGCCTGATTGAGGCTGTCGAGTACATTGCTTCCTGCCTCGACCGTCCAGTGACGCTCGCCTACATGCAGCTCAGGCATCAACGTTTTCCCAACCCGCCACACATCGGTTACGCCCACCACGCTTGGCGCGATAAAGCGCCTGATCTGCGCGGTGTAGCGCTTCATCCAGATTGTCACCCCGTTGCAGCAAGGTCATCCCCACTGACAGGCTGAGATTTGAGCCGGGTAACGCCGCCAGTTCAACACGGCTGAATGACTCCCGCACACGCTCACAACAATCCACCAGTTGTTTTTCGTCACAGAGCGGTATCAACAACACAAATTCCTCTCCACCGTAGCGCGCCAACACATCGCTCTCGCGCAGACAGTCCTGAGCGCGGGCTGCAAAAGCCTGCAACACCTGGTCGCCAGCCGAATGGCCATGGTTATCGTTGATGCGCTTGAAGTGATCAAGGTCAATCAAAGCCAGCCCGTGAGAAGTGTCATCGTTGAGTTGATTCAACTCCCGGGCAGCCATGCGCAAAAAGTAGCGGCGATTATACAGGCCGGTGAGTTCATCGGTTGCAGCCAGTTCCTCAAGCTGAGCCATCATGCCGCGCAAGGTGTCCTGGTGGGCTTGCAAGGCGTAGCGACGCTGACGCATTCGCTGGCGCTGGGCATGCACATAACCGGCAAACAGGCTGAGCCATAACAGCATGACGAACAGGGCACTGATCTGCAGAAGTACGGTGCCCGGTTTCTGCAGGGTTCCGTTGAAAAACTCCCACGCGTTGATGCCTGTGAAGCTCAGCAGTACGAGCAAGGCGCAGCGGGCGAAAACCATGGGCGTGAGCTGAAACAGACCGAACAGAAGGATCGGCGCATAGATAACCAGGAACACACCGCGCGCTTCGCCCAGGCATGACAACAGCCAGGTCAGCCAACACAAGGCCAGCACTACCTGGAATTCAGTCAGGCTTGCATCAGTGAAGCGCTGATTGAATCGGGTGAGGAAAACGATCAGCAAAACCAGTTGGCTGAGCAGCACCGATACACAAGTGATCGCCGCCACATGCAATGGTTGATGCAGCTCTCCAGCGTAAATGGCCAGCCCGCTCAGTAACAAAACCAATACGTAGGTCGCCACCGCCAAACCAAATCGCTTCAGGAAAATGGACTGCGTGGTCGGAGATATTTCCCGTTTGCTCATCGTGCTCAAAAGGATTCCTTCCCGTAGTGGCACCAAGCCCAGAACTTTAGACTCGCGTCAAAAAGTTTCCAGCGACGGGGGATAAATACGTTCAAATAGGTTCAATTGCAACTGACGCGGGGTAGCTCAAGTACACGGATTACACGGCTTGCAGCCTTTACGCATGAAAAATCCCGCAGTAGTAGGGATAAACCAGTCAGCGGTCCAATCCTGGCAAGGCGCAAAACCGATGGATGGACCAGCGAGGTTGCGGGTTATACTGCCGCGCCTTTTTGTCGCAGCCAGCGATGCTGCCGTAGCAATGAGACATCGCAACATGGCAGATGACTCAGACAATATTTTTGAATGTTCCCGTCCTAAACAGAGGAGCGCGCCCACATGACCGTGATCAAGCAAGACGACCTGATTCAGAGCGTCGCCGACGCCCTGCAATTCATTTCCTACTACCATCCGGTGGATTTCATTCAGGCGATGCACGAAGCGTATCTGCGCGAAGAGTCGCCTGCTGCCCGTGACTCCATGGCGCAGATCCTGATCAACTCGCGCATGTGTGCCACCGGCCATCGCCCGATCTGCCAGGACACCGGAATTGTGACCGTGTTTGTGCGCGTCGGTATGGACGTGCGTTGGGATGGGGCCACCATGGGCCTGGACGACATGATCAACGAAGGTGTGCGCCGCGCGTACAACCTGCCGGAAAACGTTCTGCGCGCTTCGATCCTGGCCGACCCGGCCGGTGCTCGCAAAAACACCAAGGACAACACCCCGGCCGTCATCCACTACTCCATCGTTCCGGGTAACACCGTGGAAGTGGACGTGGCTGCCAAAGGCGGTGGTTCGGAAAACAAATCGAAGATGGCGATGCTCAACCCGTCCGACTCGATCGTCGACTGGGTCCTGAAAACCGTTCCAACCATGGGTGCAGGCTGGTGCCCGCCAGGCATGCTCGGCATTGGTATCGGCGGTACTGCCGAGAAAGCCGCCGTCATGGCCAAGGAAGTGTTGATGGAATCCATCGACATCCACGAGCTGAAAAAGCGCGGCCCGTCCAACCGTATCGAAGAGATGCGTCTGGAGCTGTTCGAGAAGGTCAACCAACTGGGCATCGGTGCCCAGGGCCTGGGCGGTCTGACCACCGTGCTCGACGTGAAAATCATGGATTACCCGACTCACGCCGCTTCGCTGCCGGTGTGCATGATTCCTAACTGTGCCGCCACCCGCCACGCGCATTTCGTGCTCGACGGTTCCGGACCTGCATCCCTTGAAGCCCCGCCGCTGGACGCCTACCCGGAAATCGTCTGGGAAGCAGGCCCGTCAGCCCGTCGCGTCAACCTCGACACCCTGACCCCGGAAGACGTGCAAAGCTGGAAGCCGGGCGAAACCGTTCTGCTCAACGGCAAGATGCTCACCGGTCGCGATGCTGCCCACAAGCGCATGGTCGAAATGCTCAACAAGGGCGAAACCCTGCCGGTTGATCTGAAAGGTCGCTTTATCTACTACGTTGGCCCGGTTGATCCGGTGCGCGAAGAAGTGGTTGGCCCGGCTGGCCCGACTACAGCCACGCGGATGGACAAATTTACCCGGCAGATCCTCGATCAGACCGGCTTGTTGGGCATGATCGGCAAATCCGAACGCGGCCCTACCGCTATCGAAGCGATCAAGGACCACAAGGCCGTGTACCTGATGGCGGTCGGCGGTGCTGCTTATCTGGTGGCTCAGGCGATCAAGAAGTCGAAAGTCGTGGCCTTTGCCGAACTGGGCATGGAAGCGATCTACGAGTTCGAAGTCAAAGACATGCCGGTTACCGTTGCAGTCGACAGCAAGGGCGAATCCGTCCACGTCACCGGCCCGCAGATCTGGCAGAAAAAGATCAGCGACAGCCTGGCGGTGGAAGTGCAGTAAGCACGTCGGCCTCAATAAAAAACCTGCAGAGATGCGGGTTTTTTATTAGCGTTCGAGGGCTACTGTAGGAGCTGCCGAAGGCTGCGAAGCATTCATCCTGACACACCGCCATCGCAGCCTTCGGCAGCTCCTACAGGTCCAATGGTTTCTGCGCGACAGCGCGGCGCCATTAACACCTTCAAGCATTCGAAAGCCGACTCACACTGGTGATCTGCCCACTCCAGATCATTTCGTAATGCGCAGTCTGAACAATCGACTTCACATGCCTGGGTGTCATCAATGCCCAGCAATGATTGCCCGGCGAGCGAACCGAGTTGTAGCGCAGCCCTGGGCACCCTGCCCGCTTGGCGGCGTGGCCCAACTGGCGAGCACTGGAATACTCATCAGGATCGTAGATCGGCTCTGAAAGTGACAGCCCGGTAGCATCGCGATTGGCTACTTCATCGAAGGTGCAGAGCAGGCCACGAAACAGAAAACGCTCATAGTTGAGCCCTGCCACTCTCGACCAATAGTGGTTCTGGTGATGACGCACCTCGGCGATGGCGGTTTCCATCACATCGGCCAGATACAGCACCCCGAAAGCCCCTGAACTGAAACGCGAGCCCGCCGGATTCACATGGGTGAACGGCCCTACCGCGTAAGAACAGCCGGGAATGCCAAACGGAATCTCAGCAACCGGGATCAACGCGATGCGCCCGATTTCATTCTGCAATCGTGGATTGGTCATCGCCTGTAGCTGATACAGCCCCTCAAACTCGGCAGCATCGGCAACATCGTCGAACAGATCGATGGGCGGGAATCTGGAATTGACCAACCGATAAGCCCGCTGCTCTTGCTCGGCAAGAAGTGGCAGGCTGTCGAGCGTCACCATTGCGCGCCCCGGAGTGCGTCGACGCGGCGGAAGGTTTCATACAGTGAAACGATGTCGCCCTGAGCCATGATGTCCAAGGGCTTGCGACCGTTGAAAAACTCGTTGTCATTGGCCATGGCCGGGAAGCCGTACACGTTGTCCGGGTTGTCGAAAACCGTGCGCAGTGCCGCATGAATGTTCAGCACGAAGCTGATGCGGTGCATCTGATCCATGTCCAGCCCGACCGACCATTCAGAGCCTGTCTGCTTGGCGCGGGTATACGTGCTGCGGGAGATACGCAGAATCCGACACGCCTGCTCGCTGGACGCATCCCACTTGTCGAGAATGCGCAGCGCGGTGCGCAGACCGGAAACGCATTGTTCTTTGGAAAGAGGCTGGAGTTGTGGGACGGCGGACATGAGAAACACCTTTTGCATCTATAGACTCAAACATTAGCAATAAGACTCTCTAGATGCAAATCGATCTCTACGCCTTACGTCGCTCCCACTGGATCGCATCCAGCCAGCCAGAGGTGTGGCGCAAGTGATTCCCAGAATGGCCACAGCCCTGTGGGAGCCGAGCTTGCTCGCGATGAACGATAAAGCGATATACCTGCCACTGCGCTCGGCTTATCGCGGGCAAGCCCTGCTCCCACAGAACCTGCACAGTCCCGTAGGAGTGGCCTTAGCCGCGAGGCGTCGGGACATTCACTACATATTCCTCGTCAGAAATACCGCTCTCCCGGCTAAAGCCAGTCCTACGGTTTCAGCAACAGCTCAGCCGCGCCGATCCAGCAAGTTCACCACCAACCGATCCACCCACCCCCAAAGCCGCTGTTTGACCCGGCTCCACAATGGCCGGGCTTTCCATTCAGCCAGGGTGATTTGCTTGCTCACCGCAAAGTCTTTTTCGAAGCTGGCGACCACATCCCGCGTCAGTCCAACGTCAAGGGCTTCAAGGTTGGCTTCCAGGTTGAAGCGCAGGTTCCAGTGATCGAAATTGCATGAGCCAATGCTGACCCAGTCATCGATCAGGACCATTTTCAAATGCAGGAAGCACGGCTGGTATTCAAAGATTTTCACGCCCGCACGCAGCAAGCGCGGGTAGTAGCGATGCCCGGCGTAGCGCACTGAAGGGTGATCGGTGCGCGGACCGGTAAGCAGCAGTCGCACATCAATGCCTTGGGCCGCAGCCTTGCGCAATGAGCGGCGAACTTTCCACGTTGGCAGAAAATACGGCGTCGCCAGCCATATGCGTTTGTGACCACTGTTCAGTGCCCGCACCAACGACTGCAGAATGTCGCGGTGCTGGCGGGAATCCGCATAGGCAACACGGCCTAGCCCGTGACCGAAAACAGGAACCTTCGGCAAGCGCGGCAAGCCGAAATTTTCTGCGGGGCGCCAGGCCGTACGACGCGGGTTGGCGTGGAACTGGCGGTCGAACAATGCCTGCCAGTCGATGACCAGCGGACCGGTGATTTCCACCATCACTTCATGCCACTCACTGACGTCCTCGGCAGGCTGCCAGAACTCATCGGTAACGCCGGTGCCGCCGACCACTGCGAGCTTTTTGTCCACCAACAGCAGTTTGCGATGGTCGCGGTAGAAATTACGTATCCCGCGTCGCCAGTTAATGCGGTTGTAGAACCTGAGGATCACGCCCGAATCGGTCAGGCGCGTTCTCAGCCCCAAGGTGAAGGCCTGGGCACCGAAATCATCAAACAGGCAGCGCACGATCACGCCGCGTTGAGCCGCATCGACCAAAGCCCGAACCACCGCCTCGGCACACGCGCCCGCCTCGACCAGATAAAGCTCCAGCTCGACCTGCTGCTGAGCGCCGTCAATCGCGGCAATCATGCGCGGAAAGAACGCTGGGCCGTCGATCAACAACTGGAACTGGTTATTCTCACGCCACGGAAAAATCGCCCCGGCCATACTTCAGCGCGCCGTGAAGATCAAGACGGCACCCACGGGCACCGCGAGGCTGACCGCCGATAACCCGGCCGCATTGCGCAGTGTCGTGAAACCAGGCACCAGATCAAAATCCTGAGCATTGACCACTAAAGGCTCAAGGGTCACGACCTGAAAGCGTCGCTCATCAAGACGCGTGGCGAGCAGTTCAGCCCGGTAACTGTGGGATTTGCCATGCAGTTGCACCACCAGCGGCAGACGCAATTCCAGCTGCGCGCCGGGCGCCAGATCATTGATCGGGCCCAGGTCGAGTTGAGCATTGATTTTCGCTCTGGGAAATTTCGCGACGTTAAAAACCTGCTCACGAATACGCTCATCGCGCAGGGCGATGCCGGTGCTGACTGACTCCAGCTCGACTTCAAGCTCGGCCGCACCTTTACGATCGACTTTGCCGTGCAAGGTCAGAAAGCGATGCACTTCAGCAATGTTGGCGTTTTTAGTGGAGGTGAACGACAGCCGTGAGGATTCGTTGTCCAGATACCAGTTCGCCTGAGCGGGCAACGCTGTCAGCGCCAACAAGGCCAGCAGCAGGCGGGTTGTGATGGGCATGCAAACTCCAGATGCGCATTAAGGGGCAACCGTACCGCCTGTCTGACCGCCGGCGAGCTGCTACGTTCGCATTCGGGCTTTCAAGGCGCTGACGGTAGCAAGCGACAGCCTTGTCGCTCGCCCTGCCAGGTCGCCACATTACTGAGGCCAAGACCTTCGGCAGTTACCCGTTTATTCGCCGCGTCGTCGAGCAAACTGCTCGGTACGTACTGTTTGACGTAACCACGGCAATACTCGGCGGAATTAAGCATGACGTAGCGACAGGAGCAATACTCTTTGGCGGTATAAGCGCTGATGATGCTCGGAAACGCCGCCAATGCGACGCGGTTTTGCCAGACCAGTACGCCTATTACAATCAATATCAATAGCAGCAGGCTGCTGAACGGACGACGACGAATAAAACCTGTGGTCATTGGCCTCCCCTCTTTGGAATGCATTTTTTCGGAACCGCCGCACCGCCTTCGACGCTGCACTATCGCGCAGCAAACACAGCCCTGTAGGAGTGAGCTTGCTCGCGATTCGGTCTGTCAGTCGATGAATATGTTGCCTGTGCTGACGCTATCGCGAGCAAGCTCACTCCTACAGGGGCTGTGTTTGCTTCACGATAGTGCGGTCTCAGGGACACAGCGCAATCTCCTACAGAAAATCATTTAGGGCTTGGGCTCTCCCTGCTGAACGCCGCCATGGCCAGTTTTAGAAGCTGATCATGGGAGTAACTGCCATCCCGATCATCGGCATAGCGAACGATCACCAGCCCGGCACTGGGTATGACGTACAACGCCTGCCCCCAATGGCCCAGCGCCGCGAAGGAATCAGCGGGTGCGTTAGGCCATGGGCCTATTTGACCGCTTGCGGTGCGGTTGAGCCACCACTGGCCGCCAGAGACCTCGGCGTTTGGCTGTTGATTGGCGAACGGCGTCAGAACGAAGTCGACCCAGGCTTTGGGCACTAACTGTCGGTCATTCCACAGCCCGCCGCGTTGCACCAATAAACCGATACGGGCCAGATCCTGTGCGGTCATGTAGGCGTAGGAAGAACCGACAAACGTGCCGCTTGCGTCGGTTTCCCACACAGCGCTGCGAATGCCCAGCGGCTCGAACAGTGCAGCCCACGGATAGTCCGCGTAGGCCTTTTCCCCGACCATGCCTTTCAGCGCGGCAGACAGGATGTTGCTGTCGCCACTGGAATACAGGAACGACGTACCCGGTTTGTGGGCACTGCGGTGCTCGGCTGTAAAGCGCGCCATGTCGTCCCGGCCACGGGTGTAAAGCATGGCGACAACCGAAGAATTGAGAGGCGCGTATTCATAGTCCTCCTGCCAATCCAGGCCGGAGGTCCACTGCATCAGATGTTTGATCGTAATATCAGGATGAGCGCGCAACGGCGGATAGAATTTTGCGGCGGAATCATCCAGCGTGAAGCGTCCTTCACCGAAGGCTACGCCCAGCACTGTCGCCATGATGCTTTTGCTGATGGACCACGTGAGGTGTGGCGTTTGGGCAGTGGTCACTCCGGCATAGCGCTCGTACACCACCTCACCGTCACGCAGTACCAATAACGCGTCGGTGCGAATGCCCTCCCGGGTTTGATCGTTGCGGGTCGGGAATGCGTAACCTTCAAGGGATTTCACTGCCGCCGAGGGTTCAGCATGGGCATTGAAGGCCACAAACAAAAGCACCAGCCAGGCAAGCCGCATCGGGACACACCTCAAAATTGAATCGCCGGACTTTAGCAGGGGGTTGTGACAGATACAGGTAGTGAGAGCTCTGTGGGACCGAATTTATTCGGGAAGGCGGCATCACGCCGGACAGATATGCAGTGAACGCACGGCCCTTTCGCGAATGAATTCGCTCCCACAGGAAATACAGCGTTCCCTCAACCAGCGTCACACAACCATCACCAAACCTTCATGGTCATGACATCGCCTCTCCTTAGCCTGAGTTTGTACAGCAGCGCCAGGCCATTACAGCCAACGCCCGCACTTGCAGGGCAGGCTAACGGAGACTTCGCATGACTCAGATCGCCCGCATTCGCGACACAGCATCCGACCGCCGCCTTCAGGCAGAACGCCTGACCGGCAGCAAAGCCTTGCAGGAAGCACAGGCCCTGCGCTTCAGTGTGTTCAGTGGTGAATTCAATGCAAAACTCAAAGGTGCTGACCAAGGCCTGGATATGGACGATTACGATGTGCACTGCTCGCACATCGGCGTACGAGATCTGAACACCGGCAAGCTGGTCGCCACGACACGCCTGCTGGATCACAAGGCTGCCAACACCATCGGCCGCTTCTACAGCGAAGAAGAATTCGCCCTGCATGGCCTTGGCCATCTGCAAGGTCCGATCCTGGAACTGGGTCGTACCTGCGTGGATCCGGATTACCGCAACGGCGGCACCATCGCCGTACTGTGGAGCGAGTTGGCCGAAATTCTCAACGAAGGTGCCTACAGCTACCTGATGGGTTGCGCGAGCATCCCCATGCAGGATGGCGGCATTCAGGCCCACGCGATCATGCAGCGCTTGCGCGAGCGTTATCTGTGCAACCAGAACCTGCGCGCCGAGCCGAAAAACCCGCTGCCAGCCCTGGATCTGCCCAACAACGTGATCTGCGAAATGCCGCCGTTGCTTAAAGCCTACATGCGCCTGGGTGCGAAGATCTGCGGCGAACCGTGCTGGGACGAAGACTTCCAGGTCGCCGATGTCTTCATCCTGCTTAAACGCGACGAGCTGTGCCCGCGTTACGCACGTCACTTCAAGGCAGCAGTGTAATGAGCCGCTTGCGTGGCTACGCCCGAGTCGCACGGGTGCTGCTGGTCATTGCGTTGGGGCTGACCATTGCTGGCACGTTCGCCTGCATGGAGCGCATGAAGATCGGCAATTCAATGGCCCGGCGTCAGCGCTGGAGTCGATGGTTCATGGCGCGCCTGACCGCTGCCCTGCCGTTTCGCGTAACCGTCAGCGGCGAGCTGCCGCGTCAGCCGATGCTGTGGGTGAGCAATCACGTGTCCTGGACCGACATTCCGCTGCTGGGCATGTTGGCCCCGCTGTCATTTCTGTCCAAGGCTGAAGTACGCACCTGGCCAGTCGCTGGTTGGTTGGCCCTGAAAGCGGGCACGCTGTTCATCCGTCGCGGTTCGGGTGACAGCAAGCTGATCCAGAAGCAGATGGGCAATCACTTGCAGCAGAATAATGCGCTGGTGATTTTCCCGGAAGGCACCACCACTGACGGTACTGGCCTGCGTACATTTCATGGTCGCCTGATGTCGAGTGCGATTGATAGTGGGGTGTTGCTGCAACCAGTGGCGATTCACTATTCACGCAACGGCCAGCCAGACCCTATCGCGCCCTTCATCGGCGACGACGATTTGCTATCGCACTTGCGTCGACTGTTCGCCAACGAACAAGGCGACGTGCATATCCAGTTGCTGACGCCGATTGCCACCGAAGGCAAGGAACGCGCCGCGCTGGCTTATGAAGCGCAGCAAGCGGTGCAGATCGCTCTGTTTGGCGAGCCACCTGTGGTTGCCGAGCCTTTGGTTACCAAAAGCGACGAAGCAGTATCAGAAGTTCAGACTGCCGAGAGCCCGCGCTCGGCCAGGGCGGCCTGAGAGAAGTCCTGCAAGATCGGATAGAACTCGGCAAAGTCCGCGCTCAAGGGTTGGTAGAGGTCGCGCAATTCCTGCATGGCACCTGCCAACCCTTGCGGTCGTGACAAACGTCGGGAAATCCCCGCCAGTACCTGCTCCAGCACCGCAAACTCCTGATAGGAACCCAGCCAGTCGTGAGCGGCCATGTGCGGCGCGATCCTGGCCAGTCGTTCGGGCAACTCCGGCTCGGCAGCCAGCACGCCGTACACCTTGCGCGTGAACGCAGCCAGCGGCACATCCGCGTAATGCGCCCAGTCCCGGGCCAGGCAATGATCGAAAAACACGTCCAGCACGATGCCCGCGTAACGCCTTCGCTCGGACGGAAAGCGCGCAATCGCTTGCTTGATCAGAGGGTGACTGTCGGTGAATGCATCAATGCTGCGATGCAACTGGATCGCCTGCGCCAGATCATCGGGAAAGCGCCCGGCCACAGGCCCTTTGACGAAATCGCCATACAGACTGCCGAGGAGTTGCGCCGGACGTTGGCCGCCAAGGTGCAAGTGTGCGAGATAGTTCATGGCGCAAGCCTACGCCGAATTACGCCTCCCGCCTATATCGATATAACCCGATATAGCGTTTCTGACTATTCTCAGCAGAAAATCATATTTGTATATCGCGAAATACAAATATAAAGTTCGCTCCATCGCGATATAGCGTTAAACCCATATTGAGAACGACATGCCTATCGACCTCGACGAAATAATAAAAGCCCTGGCCCACCCTGTTCGCCGGGAGATTCTTGTCTGGCTGAAGGACCCGCTCAGTTGCTTTCCGGACCAGACCCACTCGACGGAAAACGGCGTTTGCGCGGGCCAGATCGACCAGCGCGCCGGGCTCTCGCAGTCCACGGTTTCGGCCCACCTGGCAACCCTGCAACGCGCTGGCCTGATCACCAGCAAAAAGGTAGGGCAATGGAGCTTTTTCAAGCGTAACGAAGAGGTGATTGCGGCCTTCGTCGAAGCGCTGGAGCTCGAGCTGGGTCCGCCGTCTTGAAATAGGAAAATTCCCCGTAGGAGCTGCCGAAGGCTGCGAAATCTTTCTTCCTGAAACACCGGGAATCGCAGCCTTCGGCAGCTCCTACAGGATTAACGAAACCTTTATCAACAGGAGACGCCCAGTGCCTCTTTCACTGTTTATTCTGGCGCTCAGCGCCTTCGCTATCGGGACGACCGAGTTCGTCATCATGGGTTTGCTGCCCGAAGTCGCTGCCGACCTGGGGGTTTCCATCCCCGGTGCTGGCTGGCTGGTAACCGGCTATGCGCTGGGCGTCGCGATCGGTGCGCCGTTCATGGCGATGGCCACTGCCAGGCTTCCGCGCAAGGCTGCGCTGGTCACGCTGATGGGCATCTTTATCGTTGGTAATCTGCTGTGTGCCATCGCCGCCGATTACAACGTATTGATGTTTGCCCGTGTGGTCACAGCGCTGTGCCACGGTGCGTTTTTTGGTATCGGTTCGGTTGTTGCTGCGGGCCTGGTGCCTGCCAATCGTCGCGCTTCGGCCGTTGCGTTGATGTTCACTGGTCTGACCCTGGCCAACGTGCTGGGCGTGCCGCTGGGCACTGCGCTGGGCCAATACGCTGGCTGGCGCTCGACCTTCTGGGCCGTCACCGTCATCGGTGTGATTGCATTGATTGGCCTGATGCGCTTCCTGCCCACCAACCGCGAAGAGCTCAAGCTCGACATGCGCGCTGAACTCGCCTCGCTCAAAGGCGCAGGCATCTGGCTGTCGTTGAGCATGACCGCGCTGTTCTCGGCTTCGATGTTCACCCTGTTCACTTACGTCGCCCCGCTGCTGGGCGAAGTGACCGGTGTTTCGCCAAACGGCATTACCTGGACGCTGCTGTTGATTGGCTTGGGCCTGACTGTAGGCAACGTGATCGGCGGCAAGCTGGCTGATCGTCGTCTGGCCGCGACGCTGATTGGAGTGTTCATTGCCATGGCTGTGATCTCCACTGCCCTGAGCTGGACCAGCGTCGCGCTGATCCCGACCGAAATCACCCTGTTCCTCTGGGCCACCGCCGCGTTCGCTGCCGTACCTGCCTTGCAGATCAACGTCGTGACCTTCGGCAAGGCCGCGCCAAACCTGGTGTCGACCCTGAACATCGGTGCCTTCAACGTCGGCAACGCACTGGGCGCATGGGTCGGCGGCAGCGTTATTGCCCATGGCCTGGGCCTGACCAGCGTGCCGTTGGCGGCTGGAGCACTGGCGATACTCGCGCTGATCGTGACCCTGATTACTTTTCGCCAGGGCGGCAACGCCGATCTGGCCCCTGCTATCAACTGATCAATTCAAGAGGTTTCACGCATGACTACTATCTTTGACCCGATCACCATGGGCGATCTGCAGCTCGCCAACCGCATCGTCATGGCGCCGTTGACCCGCTGCCGCGCCGATGAGGGCCGTGTGCCGAACGCGATGATGGCCGAGTATTACGTGCAACGTGCGTCAGCCGGTCTGATCATCAGCGAAGCTACTTCAGTCACGCCAATGGGCGTCGGCTACCCGGATACTCCGGGCATCTGGTCCACCGACCAGGTCCGTGGCTGGAGCAATATCACCAAGGCTGTTCACGGTGCAGGCGGCAAGATCGTTCTGCAACTGTGGCATGTGGGGCGTATTTCCCACCCTTCGTATCTGAACGGTGAAACCCCGGTGGCACCAAGCGCTATCAAACCAGAAGGCCATGTCAGCCTGGTTCGTCCGCTGTCTGACTACGTCACACCTCGTGCGCTGGAACTGGAAGAAATCGCTGACGTGGTAGAGGCCTATCGCACCGGCGCAGAAAACGCCAAGGCCGCTGGCTTTGACGGCGTGGAAATCCATGGTGCCAACGGTTACCTGCTGGATCAGTTCCTGCAAAGCAGCACCAACCAGCGTACCGATCAATACGGCGGCTCTCTGGAAAACCGTGCGCGTCTGATGCTGGAAGTGGTCGATGCAGCGATTGATGTCTGGGGCGCGGGCCGTGTCGGCCTGCATCTGGCACCGCGTGCCGACTCCCATGACATGGGCGACGACAATCTGGCCGAAACTTTCGGCTACGTTGCGGCAGAAATGGGTAAACGTGGCATTGCGTTCATTTGCTCCCGCGAGCATGAGGCTGGCGACAGCATTGGTCCGCAATTGAAAAAGGCTTTCGGCGGTGCGTACATTGCCAACGAGAAATTCACCAAGGACAGCGCCAATGCCTGGCTGGCCAATGGTTCAGCCGATGCGGTGGCCTTCGGTGTTCCGTTCATTGCCAACCCTGACCTGCCGGCACGTTTGAAGCAAGATGCGCCGCTGAACACTCCGCACCCGGAAACCTTCTACGGCAAAGGGCCAGTGGGTTATATCGATTACCCGGCGTTGTAATACATCTGCAGGAGGCAACTTGTTGGCGTGGCTTTGGACCTGAACACTGAGGAAGATCGCCTCGCGAACAAGTTCGCTCCTACCGGGGGATATAACTATTAACGACGCGCATTCACCTGCTGGGACAGGTTCTGAATCTGGCTCTGCAGGGTGTTGATGTTGCGGGTCATCTGCGCACGGAAGGCATCAAACTCAGCAGTGTTGCTGCTGGCCGCCGCTGGAGCCGGACGGTTTTCCTGTTCGCTTTTGAGCACGATCAAATCCTGCTCGAGACGCTCGATGGTTGCTGTCGGGTTGCCCTGCTTCTTCAGTGCGGCAACATCGGCGCTGAGGCTTTTCAGTTGGGTATCGACTTGATCGAGATTACCCTGAGCCGCTTTATGATCCGGAATCGAAGCCTTCACTGCGGCCAGCTCAGTGGTGACGGTTTTGAGCTGTTCCTGCAGTTGCGTATTGCTCGTCTGCAGCTGGGTCGCCTGCGTCGTGATCTGTTCCAGACGTTGCTGCAACTGGCTCTGCTGCCCGGTTGTGCCTTCCTGCTGTTTGTCCTGGTCAGCCAACTGGTCCTCGATAAGCTTGATGCGCTGCTTGAGCGCCTCTCCGTCCACCGCCACTGATTCAGTCGCAACCACTTTGCCGGAGATGTCCTGCAAACGGCCAGCGGCTTCTTCGCTGATGCGTGCAAAGCTTTCCTGAGTGGCCACCAGTTGCTGCTCCATCAGGGATATCTGCTGAAAGCTCCACCAGCCCAACCCGCAGAACGCAATGAACAACGCACCCACCAAGGCCCAAAGCGGTCCGGTGCTCGGTCCTTTGACTTTCACCACAGGCGTATCCCGGGAATACACCGTTGTGCGTTTGCGTGCCGCCGTGGTCGGCGCGAAATCGTCGTCATCGTCCTTGGCGCTGAGATTCGGAACGTCATCGACGTCGTCATAAGGATCGTTACGCATGAGTAACCCTGTGTAGAACCGTGATGAAAACTGCTTGAAGTTCGCGAGTATAACCGCTGAGGCCGCAGCCTAAAGCGCTCACCTGCTTTGTTGCGTTTGCCACCAGTCGCAAAACTCATCCAGTGCCGCCCACAGGCTGACTTGCGGGTCGTAGTCCAGATAATGCCGGGCGCGGCTGATATCCAGGGTGAAATCCTTGCTCATGACCTGCATCCCCAAGCGCGACAAGGTTGGCTCCGGGCGGCCCGGCCACAGCATGCACGCAGCCTCGTTGATCGCGGCTGCCGAATAGGCCAGGCCACAGGATCGATACCGCGTGACCTGTGGCAGCTGCATCCGGCGCATCACGTAGTTCACCGCATCCCACAGCGGCACAGGCGTCCCGTTGCTGATGTTATAGGCCTTGCCCAACGCCGACCTGTCAGCCAGCAAACTGCTGATCAGGGCCTGATTGAGGTTGTGCACACTGGTGAAATCAACCTTGTTCAAACCGTTGCCGACAATCGACAGACGCTTCTTGCGTTGCATGTGCAGCAGCCGCGGGAAGATGCTGGTGTCGCCTGCTCCGGTTACGAAACGCGGTCGCAGGGCGATCACTTCCAGTCCGAACTCTTCCGCGCCAAACACCTTCTGCTCAGCCAGATATTTGCTGGCGGCGTAGTGGTTGTTGAAGCGTTTGGGCACCTGTTCTTCTTTGAGGTCCAGGTGCGAGTGGCCATCGAAGTAGATTGAAGGCGACGACAAATGGACCAGCCTTCTGACCCTTTGTTTCAGACAGGCCTCAACGATGTTCTCAGTGACTTGCACGTTGCCCTGCAAGAAATCCTGCTTGCGCCCCCAGACGCCTACTGAACCGGCGCAATGCACCACAGCTTCAACGTCGTCACACAGCACGCGAACCAGATCGGGATTGATCAAGTCACCCTGGATAAATTCAGCACCGCGCTTGACCAGATGCGCGACACCTTCGGCACGTCGGCCATTGACCCGCACGCTAAAGCCCTGCTCGAGGGCGAACCGCGCAAAGCGCCCGCCGATAAAGCCGCTTGCGCCGGTGACCAGAATCTTCATTTACCGCTCCGTTAGATATTTTTTTGCTTGCTTCAAAACACAGGTCTTGTCTGACTTGATCGAGATCACATGCGGGAGATTCTATGTTGGCCTGCAAACACAAATCCGTGGGAGCGAATTCATTCGCGAAGGGGCCGGTACATCCGCAGTTGATGTATCGCTTGAAATGCCGCCTTCCCGAATGAAGTGGAGCGCCACCCCGGTCGGTCCCACAGGCTCATCATGAACCTGAAGCCTTACACAAGCCTCGCTCCCACAGGAACGCATTCCAACCTGAAAATCACTTCAGCCCCAACGGCACCAGCCACTGCCCCGCCTGCTGCGCCAGATGCTCCGTCAATCGGGTCAACAATTGACCGCCATTGCGCCAATGATGCCAGTACAGCGGCACATCCACCGGTTTGTCTTCAGCAAACTCCACCAGCAAGCCGCGCTGCAGTTGTTCGCGTACCTGTATTTCCGGGACCAGCCCCCAGGCCACTCCGGCTTCGGTCATGCGTAAAAAACCTTCGGACGATGGGCACACATGATGCTCGAACCCGCCCTCGATCCCTAGTGAAGCCAGATAACGATGCTGCAAAAAATCATCCGGGCCGAATACCAGCGCTGGAACACGGGCAAGTTTTTTCGCCTCGAAACCTTCCGGAAAGTGGCGCTCGATGAATGCCGGACTGGCGAGGCCACGGTAGCGCATCGCACCCAATAACAGACTGCGGGCACCGGCAACAGGGCGTTCGCTGGCGCACAAACAGGCCGCGACATCGCCTGCCCGCATGCGCTTGAGGCCCACGTCCTGGTCTTCGACAACCAGATCCAGCAACAGATTGTTCTGCGCGCAGAAGTCGCCAATCGCATCGGCCCACCATGTCGCCAGACTGTCGGCATTCAGTGCGATGCGCAGGCGCTCCGGCAGGCCTTCTTCGTCCAAGGCGGGCACCTGGCTTTGCAGATCACGCTCCAGCAACCGCACTTGCTGCACATGGTTGAGCAGGCGACGACCAATGTCAGTCGGGCTCGGCGGTGTGGCGCGAACCAGAACCGGCTGCCCCACCCGCGCCTCCAGCAACTTGATCCGCTGGGACACTGCTGACTGGGACAAACCCAATACCTGCGCGGCACGCTCGAAGCCTGCCTGTTCAATCACGGCTGCCAGCGCTGAAAGCAGTTTGTAGTCGAACATCAGTTCCCCTAATGGGCGATCAGTAATATTGTTTTTTCTTATACAGGTTTGCCACTCACAATCGCCACACAAACCTGCCGGACAGGCAGATTATTCAGTGCGTGGAGCATATTTTTCATGTGGCAAAGTTATCTCAACGGCCTGCTGGTGGCGGGCGGTTTGATCATGGCGATCGGTACTCAGAATGCTTTTGTTCTAGCGCAGAGTCTGCGTCGCGAACATCATTTGCCGGTAGCAATGGTATGCATCGTCTGTGATGCGATCCTGATTGCCGCCGGCGTATTTGGCCTGGCCAACCTGCTGGCGCAAAACCCGACACTGCTGGCGGTTGCTCGCTGGGGCGGCGTCGTGTTTTTGCTTTGGTACGGCAGCCTTGCGTTGCGCCGGGCCTGCTCCAGTCAGAGCCTGGAAAAGAGTGAAGTTGTTGGCCTGCGCTCGCGTCGGGCGGTTCTGCTCAGCGCCCTGGCAGTGACCCTGCTCAACCCCCATGTTTATCTCGATACGGTGTTGCTGGTCGGCTCCCTTGGCGCTCAGCAAAGTGTGCCAGAGGCTTATGTGGTGGGCGCAGCCAGTGCGTCACTGTTGTGGTTCAGCACCCTGGCGCTCGGCGCAGCATGGCTGGCCCCCTGGCTGGCGCGCCCGGCCACCTGGCGACTGCTGGACCTGATGGTCGCAGTGATGATGTTCAGCGTTGCCCTTCAATTGATCAGGGCTGCGTAAATCCATAACGCTAAATGCAAAACCCTGTGGGAGCAGAGCTTGCTCGCGATACATGAGACGCAGCCTCAAGGCACACAGCGTTATCGTTTATCGCGGGCAAGCACCGCCAACAGGCTCTACGCATTCAAGTGGGACCGAATTTATTCGGGAAAGCGGTAGGTCAGGCAGCACATAAGCTTCGATGTACCGGCCTCTTCGCGAATGAATTCGCTCCCACCGGGATCAACGCTTGCAGGCCAACATAGAATCCCTCACGCACCAGGGCCTTGTATCAGCTCGCATTTCCTTTCGGTAAATCCTCTGGAACCTCTATCCCACACAGTTGTTGCGTGGTTAACGGGCAGACCCGGTGCTATGATCCTGACCCTGCGCCGCAAAGAGTACAAACTCGCCGGTGCATGTTCTGTCTGGCCGCCCGTGATCGGCCTTGCGCTCACCGCAACTGACCTGATTAGGAGATAAACCATGGCTTTTGAATTGCCGCCGCTGCCGTACGCCAAAGATGCTCTGGTACCGCACATTTCCGCAGAGACACTGGAATATCACCACGACAAGCACCACAACACCTACGTGGTGAACCTGAACAACCTGGTGCCAGGCACCGAGTTCGAAGGCAAAACCCTGGAAGAAATCATCAAGACTTCTTCGGGTGGCATCTTCAACAACGCCGCTCAAGTCTGGAACCACACGTTCTACTGGGAATGCCTGGCACCAAACGCTGGCGGCGAACCTACTGGCGCACTGGCTGACGCTATCAACGCGGCTTTCGGCTCATTCGACAAGTTCAAAGAAGAATTCAGCAAAACCTCTATCGGCACCTTCGGTTCCGGCTGGGGCTGGTTGGTGAAAAAACCTGACGGTTCCCTGGCTCTGGCCAGCACCATCGGCGCAGGCAACCCAATGACCAGCGGCGACACCCCGCTGCTGACTTGCGATGTATGGGAACACGCCTACTACATCGACTACCGCAACCTGCGTCCAAAGTACGTTGAAGCATTCTGGAACCTGGTTAACTGGGACTTCGTAGCGAAGCAATTCGCTGCCTGATTTGAGATCCAGTCAAAAAACCCGGCATTGCCGGGTTTTTTTTCATCCATGAAATGTGCTTAATGTCTTGTCAGCCGACGATAGCGGACTAATATCATCCGCTGGGGTTTTTACAATTCTGTTCAAGTTTCAAAGGTTTTTGTCCGACACAGTGAGAATGCCTGACTTTATGATGAGGTCGGGATGGAGCAAGAGAGCAGGTGAAGAGGAGAAGAATCGCCGTTTAGCGATCTCGCTCTGGTTCCACTGTTTTTTGACGGTTGCAAAGGCTTGACGCACCCGGCACGGATTAAGGAATAGCCATTTGAAGCTGGAACTCAAAAACAGCCTGTCAGTAAAGCTTCTGCGCGTGGTGCTGCTCTCGGCACTGGTCGTGGGCGTTGTGTTGAGTTGTGCGCAGATCGTCTACGACGCGTACAAGACTCGCCAGGCCGTAGCCAGCGATGCAGAAAGGATCCTGGACATGTTCCGCGACCCGTCGACTCAGGCCGTATACAGCCTGGACCGGGAAATGGGCATGCAGGTCATTGAAGGTCTGTTTCAGGACAATGCGGTGCGGCTGGCATCCATTGGCCATCCGAATGAAACCTTGCTCGCTGAAAAAGAGCGCCCCCTGCAAACCACTTCAACGCGATGGCTGACCGACCTGATTCTGGGCAAGGAGCGCAGCTTCACTACTCAACTGGTCGGCCGCAGTCCTTACAGCGAGTACTACGGCGATCTGCGCATCACGATGGACACCGCCACCTATGGCGAAGGTTTCATCATCAATGCCGTGATCATTTTCATCTCCGGGGTGCTACGCGCATTGGCGATGGGCCTGGTGTTGTATCTGGTCTATCACTGGCTGCTGACCAAGCCGCTGTCGCGCATCATCGAACACCTGACCAACATCAACCCCGATCGCCCGAGCGAACACCAGCTTCCGCTGCTCAAGGGCCACGAGAAAAACGAGCTGGGCATTTGGGTCAATACGGCCAACCAATTGCTGGCGTCCATCGAACGCAATACGCACTTGCGCCACGAAGCTGAAATCAGCCTGCTGCGCATGGCTCAGTATGACTTCCTCACCGGCCTGCCCAACCGCCAGCAACTGCAACAGCAACTGGACAAGATTCTGGTCGATGCCGGACGTCTTCAACGTCGGGTTGCGGTGTTGTGCGTCGGGCTGGATGACTTCAAGAGCATCAACGAGCAATTCAGCTACCAGACTGGCGACCAATTGTTGCTGGCGCTGGCTGACCGGTTGCGGGGCCATAGCGGTCGGCTCGGCGCGCTGGCGCGTCTGGGCGGCGATCAGTTCGCCATGGTGCAGGCCGATATCGAACAGCCCTATGAAGCCGCAGAGCTGGCACAGAACATTCTTGATGATCTGGAAGCGCCGTTTGCCCTCGGCGATCAGGAAATCCGTCTGCGCGCCACCATCGGCATCACACTGTTCCCGGAAGACGGTGACAGCACTGAAAAGCTGCTGCAGAAAGCCGAACAGACCATGACGCTTGCCAAGTCACGCTCGCGCAACCGATATCAGTTTTATATCGCCAGCGTCGACTGCGAAATGCGCCGCCGCCGGGAGCTGGAAAAAGACCTGCGCGACGCTCTGCCCCGCAACCAGCTGTTTCTGGTCTATCAGCCGCAGATCAGCTATCGCGAGAATCGCGTGGTGGGCGTCGAGGCCCTGATCCGTTGGCAGCACCCGGAACACGGCCTGGTGCCGCCAGACCAATTCATTCCGCTGGCAGAACAGAACGGCTCCATCATTACGATTGGTGAATGGGTGCTTGACCAGGCTTGCCGCCAATTGCGCGAATGGCACGATCAGGGATTCACTGACTTGCGCATGGCGGTCAACCTTTCGACCGTCCAGTTGCACCACACCGAACTGCCACGGGTGGTCAACAACCTGATGCAGATCTACCGCCTGCCGCCACGCAGCCTGGAACTGGAAGTCACCGAAACCGGCTTGATGGAAGACATCACCACCGCCGCGCAGCATCTGCTCAGCCTGCGCCGCTCCGGTGCGCTGATCGCTATTGATGACTTCGGGACCGGCTATTCGTCCCTGAGTTATCTCAAGAGTCTGCCGCTGGACAAGATCAAGATCGACAAAAGCTTCGTGCAAGACCTGATCGATGATGATGACGACGCAACCATCGTGCGCGCCATTATCCAGCTGGGGAAAAGTCTGGGTATGCAGGTGATCGCCGAGGGCGTGGAGACCACCGAGCAGGAGGCCTACATCATTTCCGAAGGCTGCCATGAAGGTCAGGGCTACCTGTACAGCAAGCCGCTACCGGCTCGGGAGTTGCTGGCTTATTTGAGACAGGCACAACGCATCAATGTGGAAGTTTCATAAGGCTGCAGAGTATCGCCATCTGTGGGAGCCGGGCTTGCCCGCGACAAGAACAATCTGATTTATCTCGCGCACCGCATTGCCTGCATCGCGAGCAAGCTCTGCTCCTATCAAACATCACTCCAATAATGGATTTGAAACGCGGACCTTGTAGGAGCTAACTTGTTGGCGAAGCGGAATTTCTGACGATGCGGGTCCGACGTCTCGCCAACAAGTTGGCTCCTACAGGGTCATCCGTTTGCTTAGCGACAGCGCGGTGTCAGGGATACAGGGCTTAGCTCCCACGGAGCGCGAAGTAGCCGCCCTTACCAAGAAGCAATGTCAACGAACCTCGATGAGGCAACCTTGAAACTGACACTCTTTGTTACAACCCTACCCCAACTCATCTTTCCTCAAAGGCAATAGGCCTTTACACCGAATGCAAATCTTTCGCATTATGTTGCAGCTTTTTTTGGGCGCCTGGCGCCTTGAACCCTCTAGACGCAGGATTCCGTCATGATTCGTATGCCATTGGCAACCGCTAGTCTGCTGGCCATCGCTATTTCTCTCGCCGGCTGTGGCGATGAGAAAAAAGCCGCAGCACCAGCCACCGCTTCCGCACCGGCTCCAGCGCCTGCAGCTGCACCAGCGCCTGAAGCGACTGCTTCGGCACCGGCTGCTGCACAATCCAGTGACGCCGCTGCCAAGGCCGTAGTCGCCAACTACAGCAACATGGTTTACGCCGCGTTCAGCGATGCTGAATCGAGTGCCAAAACGCTGCAGACTGCGATCAAGGACTTCCTCGCCACCCCGAACGACAAGACCCTCAAGGCTGCGCGCGACGCCTGGGTTGCCGCTCGTGTGCCGTACATGCAGACCGAAGTATTCCGCTTCGGCAACACGATCATCGACGACTGGGAAGGTCAGGTTAACGCCTGGCCCCTGGATGAGGGCCTGATCGACTACGTCGCCAAGGACTACCAACACGCGCTGGGCAACCCGGGTGCAACCGCCAACATCATCGCCAACACCGAAGTTCAGGTCGGCGAAGACAAGGTCGACGTGAAAGAAATCACGCCTGAGAAACTGGCCAGCCTGAACGAGCTGGGCGGCTCCGAAGCCAACGTTGCAACCGGCTACCACGCCATCGAATTCCTGCTGTGGGGCCAGGACCTGCACGGTAACGAAGCGGGCGCTGGCGAGCGTCCAGCCTCTGATTACATCGAAGGCGCAGGCGGTACCGGCGGTCATAACGATCGTCGTCGCGCTTACCTGACCGCAGTGACTGACCTGCTGGTCAGCGATCTGGAAGAAATGGTCAATAACTGGAAGCCGGGCGTTGCCGACAACTATCGCGCCAGCCTGGAAGCCGAAAGCGGCGAAAGCGGCCTGCGTAAAATGCTCTTCGGCATGGGCAGCCTGTCCCTCGGCGAACTGGCTGGCGAGCGCATGAAAGTAGCGCTGGAAGCCAACTCCAGCGAAGACGAGCACGACTGCTTCAGCGACAACACCCACAACTCGCACTTCTACAACGGTAAAGGCATCCGCAACGTTTACCTGGGCGAATACACCCGTACAGACGGCACCAAGGTCAGCGGTCCAAGCCTGTCTTCCCTGGTAGCCAAAGCCGATCCAGCCGCCGACGCGACCCTGCGCGCCGACCTGGACGCCACTCAGGCAAAACTGCAAGTCCTCGTCGATCAAGCCAACAAAGGTCAGCACTTCGACCAGTTGATCGCTGCGGGCAACACCGAAGGCAACCAGATCGTTCGCGACGCCATCGCCGCCCTGGTCAAGCAGACCGGTGCCATCGAGCAAGCCGCTGGCAAGCTCGGCATCACCGACCTGAACCCGGACAACGCCGATCACGAGTTCTGATCAACGAGCTCTGAGCGTTTGTTTCTGAACGCTTGAAACGGGTGAATGAAATGCCAGTTGGCTTTGCTGACTGGCATTTTTTTTGGCTGTTAATTATCTCTGAAGCTGGAGCGGGATACTGAAGTGCCCATTGTCGGCCTGGAGGTTTGGGAATACTGTGTGGAAAACCGATACAGGGCCCCTCATCAATGTACGAGACAACAAAGTGGCCACTGACGCTCTATTTTGACGGTGAATGCCCACTCTGCGCTCGAGAAATCAAAATTCTGCGTTCGCGTGCTGCACCGGATCGGCTTCGTTTTGTCGATATCAGTGATGAAGCGTTTGATACCGGCTCTGTGGAATTCACGCTTGCGCAAATGGAGTCGTCGTTGCACGCCAGGTTTGACGACGGAACATGGGTCACTGGCCTTGACGCTACGCTCTGGAGCTGGCGAGCAGCGGGCCTGGGTGCATGGGCTGCACCGTTATCATGGCGGTTCGCCAGGCCGATGTTTAACATTGCTTATCGTCTCTTTTGCCGCTGGCGGCCGCATTTAGCGTGGCTGCCTCATCCTGATGGCGGCGCCCGTTGCCAGGGAAAAATTTGTGCAGTTCCGGAAACCGACCGTGCGACGCACGACCGGTCACCGCCTGATCAACGTTAGTCGTTTCAGCTCCCGGATGAGTGGCCGATAGACACAGGTGAACCTGGATTTTTCAAGATATGGAGATCAGATTTGGTCAGCTCAATCAATACCAGTACTCCCTCGAACCAGAACATCAAGGTGTCCGGCACTCAAGTCAGCCAAACCCTGTCAGTGCCCTCAACGGCGACCGACTCGCTGGCGAGCACGGTCGGAACCACAAACGATACGAGCTCACTGTCCTCACTGGCGCGCCAGTTGAGTGAAGCCTCTGCTCGTGCAGAAGCAAGAGACAAAAGTCTCAGCCGCAAAGAACTGGGTGAGAAAGCCGGACAACTGACAGAGCAACTGGTTGGCAGCAGCTACGACGCCAATAAAGCGCGGCACAATGCGGAAACTCCTGACAGCGACGATCCAGATCGTCTGGAGCGCGCAAAAAGCGCGACCCAATTCCTCAATGGCAGCGGAAAAAACCCGTTCGTCGGCATGTCACGAGAACAGCTTTCTGTCATCGCCTATGACGAAAGTAGTGATTTCACCGTCAACGAAAAAAAATCAGCCTGGCTGGAGTCTTACCGTCAGGAGCGAGTATGGCGCCAGCAAGTCGTGGCCCAAGGAAGCGCGGAGTACGGCGCGACAGGCAAGCTGACTGATTTTTACACCTCGGTTCTTGATCACTACAAAGGGCTGCCCGCCATTGAACAGTCGCAATACCCCAGCGACTATGAAACCAGGCTTCAGGACTGGATAGACCAGGACTTCAACTACAAAACCAACACGGCTGAAGGTAATACGGATGCCCAAAGTTTTCTGGACAAAGTCCTAAATCCTGAAAGCGATATCTTTACCGGCCAAGGCACCTCAGGCACTCAGTCCTGAAAGCCATTGTTGCCCCTTCCGCGACGTTCAAACCAGATGAAAGTCTGAATAATTTTCGATAATTTCCGCCCGGACCAAGCCTCAATCGGAGAAAAGAGCAGCCCAGCGATAAATTGCTCGAACAGAGCAAAGCAATGCGTAAAGTCTAAGGGCCGGGAAAAGTCCTTCTGAATATTTTCGGGAAGAAAATAGCTTCGGAACCAAACTGGATAAAGCTGCATGGCCAACGATTTCGTAACAACACATTGCACCCACCAAGGCAAACGATAATCCCTCTTATTCAAAAACGACGAGGCTGTTAAGCTTGCACGCCCTGATTTCGGGCTTGTTGCAGGATGGTTATGGCTACGCGGTTGCGTCCCTTTGTTGTGTTGCTCAGTGCTCTGATGATGGGCGCATGCGATGACGCCCCGCGTTTCACCCAGGCTGAGCCGGGTGAAGCACTGGCGGGTGGCAAGGCGACGGTGAACAAGCGGGACGTGAATGCGTTTTCGATGCCGTCGGCGAATCTGTCTCCGGTGCGGCGTCTGGACTTCAGCGTGGGTAACAGCTTCTTCCGCAGCCCTTGGGTGATTGCACCTTCCACCACAACGGCCCGCGACGGTCTGGGGCCATTGTTCAACACTAATGCGTGCCAGAACTGCCACATCAAGGACGGTCGCGGTCATCCTCCCGAGCAGGATGACGTCAATGCCGTTTCGATGCTGGTACGCCTGTCGATCCCGGATGATCCGGCGCAAGCTGAACTGATCAAGAAGAATGGTGTGCTGCCCGAACCTGTCTATGGCGGACAGTTGCAGGACATGGCGGTGCCGGGTGTTGAGCCAGAGGGTCGAGTGCGCATCGAGTACGAGCCCATGCCAGTCAGGTTCCGCGATGGCACTGTGGTCGAACTGCGCAAGCCGACCTTGAGCATCACTCATCTGGGCTACGGCCCGATGCACCCTGAAACCCGCGCTTCGGTGCGTGTCGCACCTCCAATGATTGGCCTGGGGCTGCTGGAGGCGATTCCCGATGCAGCGATTCTGGCCAATGCCGATCCAGATGACAAAGACGGCGACGGCATCTCCGGTCGCCCGAACTGGGTGTGGGACGATGAGCAACAGACCGTCGCCTTGGGCCGTTTTGGCTGGAAGGCCGGGCAGCCCAATCTGAACCAACAAAACGTGCACGCGTTTTCAGGCGACATGGGGCTGACCACCAGCCTGCGCAATTTCGATGACTGCACGCCCACACAGACCGACTGCCTTGCGGCCCCTAAGGGCAATGGGCCGGATGGCGAGCCCGAGGTCAGCGACAATATCCTGCGGCTGGTGCTGTTCTACAGTCGCAACCTGGGTGTTCCTGCCCGTCGTAATATTGAAAACCCGCAGGTATTGGCCGGCAAGAATCTGTTTTACGAGGCTGGCTGCCAGCAATGCCATACACCGCAGTTCAAGACACGCCATGACGCTGCGGAGCCGGAACTCGCCAATCAGGTGATACGTCCTTACAGCGACCTGTTATTGCATGACATGGGCGCCGAGTTGGCTGACAATCGCACCGAATTTCAGGCGACCGGGCGCGAATGGCGCACGCCACCTCTGTGGGGCATAGGTCTGACGCAGACCGTCAGCGGCCACACTCAGTTTTTACACGATGGACGCGCCCGCGATCTGCTCGAAGCGGTGCTGTGGCACGGCGGTGAAGCTCAGGCCGCGCAGCGTCAGGTATTGGCGTTCGATGCCGAGCAACGCGCAGCATTGCTGGCGTTCCTGAATTCGTTATGACTTCTTTCATTTAAAAACTATAAGGAGCCGGACATGTTCCGTCCCAAGTTGCTCTTCACCAGCCTTGCCGCGCTCGCCTTGGGTGCCTGCGCGCCTTCGGACCCGCAAGCGGTCACTTCGGCAGCGATTGCCAAGCAAGTGATCCTGCCGACCTACAGCCGCTGGGTTGATGCTGATCGCAAGTTGGCGACAAGCGCTTTGGCGTTCTGCGAAGGCAAGACTGATCTGGCCACTGCCCGCGCTGACTTTCTCTATGCCCAGAAGGCATGGGCCGAGCTGCAGCCATTGCTGATCGGGCCACTGGCCGAGGGCAATCGTTCATGGCAGGTGCAGTTCTGGCCGGACAAGAAAAATCTGGTCGGCCGTCAGGTGGAACAACTGGTGACCGCCCAACCGCAGATCACCCCCGATGCGTTGGCCAAATCCAGCGTGGTCGTTCAAGGCTTGTCCGCTTATGAATACATCCTGTTCGACGCTGCCATCGACATGGCCAACGCCGAGCAAAAAGCCCGTTATTGCCCGTTGCTGATGGCGATTGGTGAGCGCCAGAAAGCCCTCGCCGAAGAGATCCTCAGCCGCTGGAACAGCAACGACGGCATGCTCGCGCAATTGAGTAAATTCCCCAACCAGCGCTACGCAGACTCTCACGAGGCCATCGCCGAGTTGCTGCGCGTGCAAGTCACCGCACTGGACACGCTGAAGAAAAAGCTCGGCACACCGCTGGGTCGTCAGAGCAAAGGTCAGCCACAACCATTCCAGGCGGACGCATGGCGTAGCCAGTCATCCCTGAGCAGCCTGGAAGCGAGCCTGGCCAGCGCTCAGACGGTATGGGCCGGGGTCGACAACAAAGGTTTGCGTGGTCTCTTGCCCGCCGAGCAGAAACCGCTGGCAGACAAGATCGACGCTGCTTACGCTGCCAGTCGCAAACTGCTGTCGGACCTCAAGCCGCCCCTCGTCGACTTGCTGGCCAGTGAAGAGGGTCGTCAGCAGTTAAATGCCTTCTACGACAGCCTCAATGTCGTACACCGCCTGCATGAAGGCGAACTGGCCAAGGCTCTGGGCATCCAGCTGGGCTTCAACGCCAACGACGGCGACTGACCGGGAGATAAAGATGATGTTGCGACGCCAGGCTTTGGCACTCGGAAGTTTGCTGCTCAGTGCCTGCACCCTGGGCGGCTGGACGCTGTTTCGACAGAAAGGCAAAAGCCCGCTGCTGCTGTCCGCTCGCGATGATGGCGACGGCCAGCACTACGCCGTGGGTTATCGTCTGGATGGTCAACAAGTGTTCGCAACCCGGGTCGGCCAACGCTGCCACGACATCATCAATCATCCAACGCTGAATCTGGCGCTATTCGTCGCCCGTAGACCGGGCACTGAAAGTTATCTGATCGACCTGAATGATGGACGTCTGCTACAGACGATCCACTCGCAACCTGATCGGCATTTCTACGGCCATGCAGTCATCCACAGCAGCGGCGAATGGCTCTACACCACCGAGAATGACACCACCGACCCTGGGCGCGGTGTACTCGGCGTGTATCGGTTTGTGGACGAGCGTCTGGTGCATACAGGGGAAATCTCCACCCATGGTATTGGCCCGCATCAGGTGTCCTGGATGCCTGATGGCGAAACATTGGTGGTGGCCAATGGCGGGATCCGGACTGAAGCGGAAAGCCGCGTCGAAATGAATCTGAACGCCATGCAGCCAAGCCTGGTATTGATGCAGCGCGACGGCACGCTACTAAGCAAGGAAACCCTGGCGCAATCCATGAACAGTGTTCGTCACCTGGGTATCGCCAGCGACGGCACCATCGTCTCGGGTCAGCAATTCATGGGAGACGCCCAGGAGTCCTCGGAGCTGCTGGCGATCAAACGCCCGGGCCAGCCGTTTGTTGCGTTTCCTGTAAGCGAACAGCAACTGGCTTCGATGGGGCATTACACCGCCAGCGTTGCTGTACACAGCGAATTGCGTCTGGTGGCCCTTACCGCGCCACGAGGCAATCGGTTTTTCATCTGGGATCTGGACAGCGGCGCAGTCCGCCTCGACGCTGCCCTGCCCGACTGCGCCGGTGTTGGCGCGGTAACGGATGGATTTGTGGTGACCTCCGGACAAGGCCGTTGCCGTTTTTACGACTGTCGTCAAAACGAGCTGCTCGCAAAGCCTCTGGATCTGCCTGCCGGACTTTGGGACAACCATCTGCATCTGGTTTGAAGCAATCTGGTCTGCGCTGAGCTTGATCTAAAGCCCACATGCAACGAGGCCCCATCACAGGGGCCTTCAGTCAGTGAAGCAGCAAACGCCAATGGCTAGCGCCCGCTACCCGAGCCTTGAGCCAACCCAAACATCAATAACAGCAAGTCGTGACTTGGACTCACCAGGTCGGGAGCTTTTGCGATCCGAGGCAGCGGGCAATGCCCTTCGCCATGTAGAGCGCTCAAAATCTGTGTTCCCGGCTGTACCCAGGCGGCCATTGCAGCGGAGGTCACCGCCAGCGCACCCAGAATAAATAAACCTCGTGCCAGTTCTAGTTTCATCAGTCTAAACCCTTGATAGCGCTGCCAAACGCTGCCTGATAAAAATAGACCAACTTCTGCCAATCCGTTGAAGTGAACGACGAATGGCGACGTAGCTGCTTGAGGTCATGGCGCGCCGCGGCCGCTGCAGTCAGACGGCGGCGGCACTTCTCAAGATCAAGCAATGCGACTTCGGCTTTGGCGTTATCACCTTCGCCAACAACGCGTACAAATACGTGTTTTATATAAAGGCAACTATGCTGCCAGCGGCCCTTATGCATACGCGCCAGATTACCTGCCAATTCATGGAGCAGTTGATCATGCAACGCCTCGCCATGGTGCTCTCGTCCACCTGCGGCGTACCAGTCTTCGATCTCCACAAACCCGTCCAGGGCCGCAGTCACCAGAAGCGCACGCCACTCATGGCTTTTGTCTCGCTGTGCGCCACAGAAGATCAGCCTGGGCACGTTCACGTCAAGCCCGCTCAAGCCCTGAATCGCATCACGCTCGCGCAACACCGTCGGGCGCCCGAATGGATGCAGCCAACTGCGATAGGTATGCCCAACCTGCCGTTTGACATAAATCAGTTGGCCATCATCGGCAATTATCCGTTGCACACCGCTCTCACCGCCCCGACGCTGGTTGGGCTCTTCAACCCATTCGCCATGCTGAGTCCAGAAGGAATCGAAACGCTCTTCCTTTGAGTTTGTGGGCTCCATAGCGACTTGTACGCCCATCTTGTTTACCTCTTACGCAGTAAATACACACGCCACATGGCGTACATCGGTAGAAAATCCAGGCGATCCTGAATACGGAATCCAGCCTGTTCAAACTCGGCCTCAACGGTTGCGGCCGGTAACACAAAGCGATTCTGGTAACTATATTGCCCAATCTTCGCTTGCCGCTCTTGCTCAAGGCGCTTGCGTTTCCACGCTTTGAAATTGCCATCGACCCAGAGTGAAATGATCACACTGTCACGTGTAACACGCTGAAACTCCTTTAGCAGAGCGAGGCGATGATCGGCCTGACCGACATGGTGGAGCAACCGCATGCAGAAAATGCTGTCTACGGCGTTGTCGGGTAGATCGATGTCGAAGGCAGATGTCTGCAAGGGTTGTACCCTTTTCACCACTTCTGCTGGTTGAGCAGCACAAGCGGTCTTCAGCATGTCAGCCGAATTGTCTGCACCAATGATCATCCGGTTCGACTTTTCAGCCAGCAGTGGCCAGAAACGCCCGGCCCCGCAAGGCAGGTCAAGCACTAACCCCGGATCACCCGCACGATGCAAAGCAGTACGCGCCAATTGCTCATCGCGCCAATGAGACAGGCGGCGCGACAGATTGTCCTTATGCTTTTGCAAATATTGTTGGGCATGTTCGTGGTTGTACTTGCGTGAAAACTCAAGTTCGATTCGCTTGCTCATGGGGGCACCTGCTCATGTCGATGCCGGCAAGATAGTCAGGGCGCTGTCAGCGTCAGGTCATGTCCATGTGAAAAAAGTGTCGGAGGTCTGCGCAGATGTTTCCAGATACTTCAAAGGTTTAGCGTCCCTGAGGACGTAAGGTAAAGAAGACTGTCAGAGTTATTTCGGAGTTGAAACGAGGAGGCACGTATTGATGGACGCAGCCGGACTACTTCTTTAGCTTCACACTGAAGCGGCAACCGTTGGGCTCCATCGGGCTCAAGCTGACGCTCCACCCCTGGTTTTCGCAGATGCGCTGAACCAGCGAGAGCCCTAGCCCAAGCCCCTCACCACGCTGTTCGTTACCCCTTACAAAAGGCTCGAACATGGCCTCGCGCTTTTCTTCAGGGATACCGACCCCGCTGTCCTCCACCAGAAAACCTTCCTGCTGCAACGTCAACGTAATGAAGCCCTGGTCGGTGTAATGCAGGGCATTGCGCAGCAGGTTGCCCATGACAGCATGAAGGAAAGTGGAGTTGTACAGAGTTCCTGAGGGCGGACTGGTGCCAACTGAGCGCACAGTCAGTTGCAGTCCCTTGCTTTCAATAGGGCCGCGCCACAGTGCAATCAGGTCTTCGGCAACACTTTCCAGGGACACCCTGGGAACCATGTTGGCGTCTTCACGCTGGGTGCGCGCCAGCATGAGGAAAGTCTGGACCAGGTCACGCATTTCCTCACACGCCCGGGCAATTCGCTCGACCTGCGCCCTGGCACGAGCATCCAGCACGGGATTATCCAGCAACAGCTCGCAGGAGCTGGCCAGTACCATCAACGGGGTTCGCAGTTCATGGCTGACGTCGCTGGTGAACATACGCTCGCGGGTCAACGCCTGACGCAGGCGTCCCAGCGTGGCATCGAAGGCCACGGCCAGTTCCCCTACTTCGTCAGCCGCGTAGTCAGGCGCCAAAGGAGGTGCCAACCCAAGCAACTGGTCGCGATGACGCACCTGCCGTGCCAGCCTTACAACAGGCGCCATGACCCGGCGAGCCAGCACCCAGCCCAGAAATACCGCCAGTCCCAAGGCAAGCACGAAACCCACCAGCACGACGGCGAATAACACGCGCTCGCGCTCTTCAAAATCGCTTTGATCTTGAAGCAATGCATAACGTCGACCGTCGACCACTTCGATCATGGCGTGATAGGACAGCGGGCCACGAAACACTTCATGAAAGCCAGGCTCAAGATGCCTGAGGTCGCTGGGTATATCGAAATCGCCAGGGCCGCCGCTGAAATAGAAGAGCTGATCAGGCTCCGGACGGTGACTCCAGTCGCTGACACTGTCGAGCAGCAGTAAACGGTTCAGGTCGCCGCCAAGGCCGGCTGAAATCAGTTTCTCTTCTACCAGATGGACAGTCGCGACGATGCCCATGGCAAAAGAACCTGCCACCAGCGCGCTCATCAACGCGAAAGCGATGATGATGCGTTGGGCAAGGCTCTGTTTAAACTCCATCCCGGCCCTCGGCCAGACGGTAACCGACACCATGTACGGTTTGCAGCAGTGGCTTGTCGAAAGGCTTGTCGATTACCTGGCGCAGTTGATGAACGTGGCTGCGCAGACTGTCGCTGTCGGGGCAGTCATCACCCCACAGCGCTTCCTCCAGAACCTCACGACGCAACACGTGGGGGCTTTTCTGCATCAATACGGCAAGCAGCTTCAGACCAACCGGATTGAGCTTGAGCAGACGCCCTTCACGAGTGACTTCCAGTGTATCGAGGTCGTACACCAGTTCGGCAACTTGCAACGTTCGGCGACCACCGCCCTGAGCACGACGCAATACGGCTTCGATGCGCGCAGCCAGCTCGGACAGTGCGAAAGGTTTGAGCAGGTAGTCATCAGCACCGGAGCGGAAGCCTTGCAGGCGATCATCCAGTTGGTCACGGGCGGTCAGCATGATGACCGGGGTGTCACGGCGGGCGTCTTCACGCAGTCGCTTGCACAGGGTGTAGCCATCAATGCCGGGCAGCATGATGTCGAGCACGATGAGGTCGTAATGTTCGGTTGCCGCCAGATGTAATCCGGAGAGGCCATCCTGTGCACAATCGACGGTATAGCCTTTCATGCCCAGATAATCGGCAAGGTTGGCCAGGATATCCCGGTTGTCTTCTACAAGAAGAATTCGCATGTGCACGCCCTCCATCTGAAATAGGCTGGCGCAGCTTAAGGCCTATAGGGGGCAAGAGCCAGTGTCAGTTAGGGTTAAGGGTGAAGCGAAGTGATTTTGCTACTGAGTGGCAGCAAAAAAACTCTCTGTGCTTCTGAGTTCTGGTTTCGCCCTGACGGTCGACCCCCTTTGTTTCGGCAAAGGGGGGAAACCATTTATCGCTGACGTGCGGCCCCTGCTTCGCAGGGGGTACCTTCGACTCCGGTGCCGTGGTGTGGGCACGCGCCGACGGGCCATCCTTGGCCCAACGGCGCTCGCTCGGCATCCATGCCGAGCGACCCACACCACGACACCTGCGCTCAGCCTTCCGACGCTCGTTTGGCGTTGTTCTTGAGACTTGTATGGGGCAGAGGTCTGCTGAAGCAAAGCAAAGCAAAGCAAAGCAAAGATCCTGCCCATAAAAAAACCCCGCACAAGGCGGGGTTCTTTTATGGGGTACAGCTAGGGGGTGAAACTGGCTTACATCATGCCGCCCATACCACCCATGCCGCCCATGTCTGGCATGCCGCCGCCAGCTGGTGCTTTGTCGTCCGGAGCGTCAGCGATCATGGCTTCGGTGGTGATCATCAGGCTGGCGATAGAGGACGCGGCCTGCAGAGCAGAGCGAGTCACTTTAGCCGGGTCCAGGATACCCATTTCAATCATGTCGCCGTATTCGCCGGTAGCAGCGTTGTAACCGAAGTTACCCGAACCCTGCTTGACCTTGTCGACTACAACGCTTGGCTCGTCACCGGAGTTGGCAACGATCTGACGCAGTGGAGCTTCTACAGCGCGACGCAGCAGAGCGATACCGACGTTCTGATCGGCGTTGTCGCCTTTCAGTTCGGAGATTGCCTGCAGCGAGCGAACCAGCGCTACGCCACCGCCAGGTACCACGCCTTCTTCAACGGCTGCACGAGTAGCGTGCAGTGCGTCTTCAACGCGGGCTTTCTTCTCTTTCATTTCAACTTCGGAACCAGCGCCGACTTTGATGACTGCAACGCCGCCGGACAGCTTGGCCAGACGCTCTTGCAGTTTTTCTTTGTCGTAGTCCGAAGTGGTGTCACCGATCTGCTGACGGATCTGCGAGATACGACCGTCGATGTCAGTGCGAACGCCAGCACCGTCGATGATGGTGGTGTTTTCTTTGTTCAGCACAACGCGCTTGGCATTACCCAGGTGTTCCAGGGTAGTGGTTTCCAGGCTCAGGCCGATTTCTTCGGAGATAACGGTACCGCCAGTCAGAACAGCGATGTCCTGCAGCATTGCCTTGCGACGGTCGCCGAAACCTGGAGCCTTGACGGCTGCAACTTTGACGATACCGCGCATGTTGTTCACAACCAGAGTCGCCAGGGCTTCGCCTTCAACGTCTTCAGCAACGATCAACAGCGGACGACCGGCTTTGGCCACTGCTTCCAGAACAGGCAGCATTTCGCGGATGTTGGAGATTTTCTTGTCGACCAGCAGGAGCAGCGGGCTGTCCAGCTCGGCAACCATGGTGTCTGGCTTGTTGATGAAGTACGGGGACAGGTAACCGCGGTCGAACTGCATGCCTTCAACAACCGACAGTTCGTTTTCCAGGCCCGAGCCTTCTTCAACGGTGATAACGCCGTCTTTGGTCACTTTTTCCATGGCTTCGGCAATGATGTCGCCGATGGAATTGTCGGAGTTCGCGGAGATAGTACCTACCTGAGCGATGGCCTTGGTGTCAGTGCAAGGCTTGGACAGCTTCTTCAGCTCGGCAACGATCGCGATGGTCGCCTTGTCGATGCCGCGCTTCAGGTCCATCGGGTTCATGCCGGCAGCGACGGCTTTCAGGCCTTCGTTGACGATGGCCTGAGCCAGAACGGTTGCAGTGGTAGTACCGTCACCAGCGTCATCGTTAGCACGGGAAGCAACGTCTTTGACCAGCTGCGCGCCCATGTTTTCGAAACGGTCTTTCAGTTCGATTTCTTTGGCAACCGAAACACCGTCTTTGGTGATCAGAGGAGCGCCGAAGCTCTTCTCAATAATAACGTTACGGCCTTTTGGGCCCAGGGTTGCTTTTACTGCGTCAGCCAGGACGTTGACACCGGCGAGCATTTTTTTACGGCCAGAATCGCCGAATTTTACTTCTTTAGCAGCCATGATCGATCTTCCTTAAATACTTTGAGTAGTAACGGAAACTAGTGGGGTGACTCAGGCTTCGACGACCGCGAGAATTTCGTTCTCGCTCATCACCAGCAGGTCTTCGCCATCTACTTTCACAGTGTTGCTGCCGGAGTACGGGCCAAACACCACTTTGTCACCCACTTTCACGGCCAGCGCACGTACTTCACCGTTGTCCAGCACGCGGCCGGTACCCACAGCGAGGATCTCGCCACGGTTAGGCTTTTCAGCAGCCGAACCTGGCAGAACGATACCGCCAGCAGTTTTGGATTCTTCTTCGCTGCGACGGATTACGACGCGGTCATGCAGAGGACGAAGCTTCATTGTCGATCTCCTGATTATGGTTTTTAAACCGCCGGTGATTACACCAGCGAGTTAAACATCCGGCGTTGCCGGTTACGGTTCGACGAGCGAACCGCAGAATACGGTCTGGCAAAAAGGCCAGAAACCTTGCGGTGACCCATACATAAGGGCGGGCATGGTGATTACAAGGCCAGCCGTAGAATTTTTTTGTCGAAAGTTACTGCGTCATGAAACGCACGCGGCACCCTGAGGTGCCGCGTGGTGGGGCTATGAAGGGATTTATTTGTCGCGATGCTCGAACTCGCCTTCGATCACATCAGGTTCGCGGGTAGGAGAATGAATCGCACCCGGACGACCCGGATCATTGCTCGCCGGCATGTCCTCTGCAAAAGCACGCTGGCGGATAGCTTGCTCTTCAGCACGTTTGCGCATGGTATTGACCAGCACCTTGCGCGTGATCGGTAGCAGGCAGATGACACCCAGAATGTCGCTGATAAAACCTGGCAACAGCAGCAGGCCACCACCAACGGCAATCATCAGACCTTCGAGCATCTGCTGGGCGGGCAACTCGCCGCGAGACAGACTTTCACGCGCGCGCATTGCCGTTGCAAAACCGGCCACGCGAATCACGAACAGGCCCAACAGCGAGGTTGCGACCACCATCAGGAATGTCGGGAAGAAGCCTATCGACATGCCCACCCGTACCAGAACGAAGAGCTCCAGTACCGGAAAAAGAAGGAACAGCAGTAGAAAAACACGCATCAATTGAATTCCTCAACGCAAGAATGCCTTGCAGTAGACCCTACGTGACGTCATCAAAGCGTGAATTCAAGCCTCTTGAGTATCACGAGTGGGCCATTTTTCCGCGTGAGCCAGCTTAACCAAGGCTTCGCGGACTTGTTTCGGTGTGTTACAGGGTTCACTGAATGCCAGCCAGTATAGGCTCTGACCGATGCGCAGGTGCATGCCTTCGCTGTCGATACCTGCCAACTGCGCAGCCTCATTTTGCGGCAGACCGGTGAGCTGAACATAGTGAGCAATGGCTTTGGCGTGATCAGCATTCATGTGCTCGACCATGCCGGCTTCAGCGGACCCGGCAAACGGGTTTGCCAGTTCGACATGATCGAGCCAGTGAATGGCACCAAAGCCGCCAATGAAGCGATAGCGCACGGGCACCAGTACCCAGAAATCGAAATCATGGGCGGTGTGATAGCTTTTCGATTCAGGAAAAAAACGGTAATAGCGCTGAGACGCTGACTCGACGGCGTCGGGATCAACAAGCTTCTGTGCCTCAGCCATCACGGTCACCCGCCCAGTCGCCTGGACATCGTCAGCTTCGCGCTCGCCCACCAGTAATGAGCACTTCGCGTCCTTGCCCAGATTGTGAGTGTGCTGAGCGATGCGGCTGATCAATATCAGCGGTCGCCCGAGATCATCAAGACAATACGGAACAGAAGAGCCAAACGGGAAACCCGGCATGGATTTGGAGTGCGTTGACAGCACGCCCCGGTATTCCTTCAGCAACAACTCTCGCGCCTGCCTGATAGCCTTCACACTCATCCAGTGACACCTCGCAATGAACGCGCCGATGATCGGCGGTTGCCTAAATAAAGCTGAATATTAGCCAGCTGATTGAGCACGCGGATGGGTTTGGAAGACAAGCTAATAATTATTGCGATCAGCTTTTTTGCAGCTCTTGGGGGGAAGTTTCGTGCTGAGATTGGCGTTGACTGTGGGACCGAATTTATTCGGGAAGACTGCATGTCAGGCGACACACCGGCTGAGGATGAACTAGCCCTTTCGCGAATGAATTCGCTCCCACACAGACTGTGTGAAAACTACTGCGCTCGGCAATACTGCGTTAAAAACAGGCGAAAAATGCTCATTTAGAACACCTAGACTCCGCTTTTTCGCCTGTTTTTGCCTTGTCTTGCCGTCGCTCGCTACGTTTTCACACAGTCTGCACGGGATGTTTGGCGCACTACATAATGACGCTCCCGCCGAATCAGGGATGCAACGGGAGATATTTGGAACAGGCTTGCCAGGCGCTTACCAGGTCACACCAAAACCTGCGGTGTAGCGGGTTTTGTCCAGGTCGCCATCACTGGAACCGCTGATGACGTTCTTCTCTGCCTTGAGGTTCAACGATGCCCAGTCAGTGACTTTGTAGCGCAGGCCCACTTCCGCATCCAGCGCGTAGTCAGCGACGTTGCTCAGTGGTCTGCCGAGCTCACCATTGGTGAAGAATTCAACTTTTTTGCCGATCAGGAAGCGGTTGTAGTCCCAGGTGCCGGCGACTGAATAGAAGTTTTCCTTGCTGCCGTTGGAGAACTCGTAGTCAGTGCGGTTAAGCAAGGCGCCCAACTTGAATGCACCCAGTTCGTCATCCCAGAACTGATAGCCAGGACCGGTACCGACGACGCGCTGACGACTCAGGTCTTCAACCTTGTCGCGCTTGTAGCTGATCCGGCCATCCCAGAAAAATTTCTCGGTCAGGAAGCGGTCGATGGAGTACTCGGCACTCCAGTTGTCGGTACTGACCAGATCATCCTGAGTCTCGCGGTTGTAATCGCCTTTGGCGTTATGACGCCACTGGCCATGCCGTGCCGAAGTCTTGAAGGCTACGTTGTAATCATCGGTGTCGTTCTCGGCCTTCTGGAAGTCCATGGCAACATCGATATTGCCCTTCCAGACCAGATCGGTGATGACCGGCTTGGGTTTCAAAATCTGCTGGATGCTGGCCAACTCGACCGTTTTAGGCGCGTCACCGTTGGTCAACGTGACTTTGCCGTCATCAGACGCTTGCAAAGATTTGGCAATTTCGCCCTGATACTGGTCCTGTTTGACCATCAACTTCTGGTCGCTCTCCAGCGTTTTGACCTGTTTCCAGTCAACCGGAATAGAACCGCCATAAGCGGTGTCAATCACCAGCTTGCCGCCGTCGAAAAGCTTGATGGTGCCGGTGATTTTGTCGCCATTCTTCAACCAGACGGTATCGGCGAGCAAAGGAGTAGTGGCAACGGAGGCAGCGAGGAACAGCAGAGTTCTAGTCAGCATAAGCAACAAGGAGGCTCAGTTAGCGGAAAATCGGGCATCATCCATAACGGATGACGTCAAGGCAATCGAAGACCGCCGCAGGAACAGAAAAGACAGACAGCAGGAAATCCTTGTAGTTCAAATACCAAGGCCCGCTTATCTAGAAACAGGAGCAACGCGTTGACCAAAAAGCAGCCGGACTCATCGGATCCTGCCGGTATGGACCCGGCTCAGGCGCGGCGTACGGCGCTGTACCTTACGCTCAATCAGGTGCCGGAAGGGAAAGTTGTCAGTTATGGGCAATTAGCGGAGTTGGCGGGTCTGGGTCGCGCGGCGCGCTGGGTCGGACGGACCTTGAGCCAGTTGCCGGACGGCACGTCGCTGCCGTGGCATCGGGTCATAGGCGCTGGCGGCAAGGTCAGTTTGCCCGTCGGCACACCGTCAGGCGACGAACAGCGCGCGCGATTACGCGCAGAAGGCATCATTGTGCAGAACAATCGGTTAGATATCCGGCGTCATGGCTGGCGTCCGATAGAGCACAGCGGTTAGAGTGCGCCCTTTGTTTTCGTAACCTGAGGCAGACTCCAGCCCATGCCCCGTAAAACCTGGCGCGCCGCGCTCGCCGCATATGCCAGCCCTTCGACTTTAGTGCTGTTATTGCTCGGATTCGCTGCGGGCATGCCCTACATGTTGGTGTTTTCTACTCTGTCGGTCTGGTTGCGTGAAGCCGGTGTCGCTCGAGAAACCATCGGCTATGCCAGCCTGATCGGGCTGGCCTATGCCTTTAAATGGGTGTGGTCCCCCCTGCTTGACCAATGGCGCCTGCCACTGCTGGGCAAATTGGGTCGGCGTCGCTCCTGGCTCGTATTGTCCCAAAGTCTGGTTATTCTGGGCCTCATCGGCATGGGATTCTGCGATCCGCAGCAGCACTTGTCCTGGCTGATCGCGATCGCTGTTGTCGTGGCTTTTTCATCCGCGACCCAAGACATCGCCATCGATGCCTATCGCCTGGAAATTGCCAACGATACTCAGCAAGCCGCCCTCGCAGCCAGTTACATGTCCGGCTACCGCGTTGCGGCGCTGCTCGCCACCGCAGGCGCGCTGTATTTTGCCGAAGGTTTCGGTTCCACAGGTTTCGCCTATAAGCACTCGGCATGGACAGGTACCTATGTGCTGTTCGGCCTGCTGATGCTGCCAGCCTTGATTACTACGCTGATCATGCGCGAACCTCCGGTGGCGCTGCGCACTCAACTGTCGGCTGCTCGCTATGGTTTCGTGCACCAACTGGCGTCTGTCTTTGTGCTGATTGTGCTGCTGGTGTCGGTTCCGGCGATGTTCACCCAGCTCTACAACACGGACTTCGCCAGCGTGCTGTTTCAGGACGCCAGCTGGACTGACCTGTTGATGGAAGACCGTGCCTTTCTGCGCGCCATCCTTTATATCGTGCTCACCGTAGCGTGCCTGTCCTCGATGGGCCGGCGCGGGCTGGCTCCAGTGCTGACGCCAATCAATGACTTCATCCTGCGTTATCGCTGGCAGGCATTCCTGTTGCTGGGTTTGATCGCGACTTACCGCATGTCAGACACGGTCATGGGTGTCATGGCCAACGTCTTCTACATCGATCAGGGCTTTACCAAGGACCAGATCGCCAGTGTCAGCAAGATATTCGGGTTGATCATGACGCTGCTGGGCGCAGGCTTTGGCGGGCTGCTGATCGTGCGCTTTGGCATCATGCCGATCCTGTTTATCGGCGGCCTGACCTCGGCGGCCACCAACCTGCTATTCCTGATGCTGGCCGACATGGGTCCGAACCTCAAAATGTTGGTGCTGACCATTTCGCTGGACAACTTCAGCTCCGGATTGGCGACCTCAGCGTTCGTGGCGTATCTATCCAGCCTGACCAACCTCAAATTTTCGGCGACACAATACGCGCTGCTCAGCTCGATCATGTTGCTGCTGCCGCGTTTGCTGGGGGGGTATTCGGGGGTTGTGGTGGAGAAGTACGGCTATCACAACTTCTTCCTGATCACTGCGCTATTGGGCGTGCCAACGCTGATCATGATCATCCTGCAGTGGAGCAAGGAGGCGCGCCAGGACAAGGCGGCTGAGGTGCTTGAGGCTGAGAAGCCCTCGCAAGATCAACTTTAAGGCTGCAACGCTGAATCTGTAGGAGCTGCCTAAGGCGGCGATGGCGGCGTGTCAGCCAGAATGCTTTCGCAGCCTTCGGCAACTCCTACAAAGTCATATGCTAATTACTGCGGTGCTGCTGAATCCTGAACCACACGAATCACTCGCTGCGGGAACGGGATATCAATATTGGCAGCACGCAGACGGTCACGGGCCTCGGCGTTGAAGCGGTTCGACACATCGCCGAAATCACCGGTTTTGACCCAAACTCGAAGCGATACAGTAATCGAGCTATCACCCAGCGCAGCCACCACGGCCTGCGGTGCAGGGTCCTGCAGTATGCGAGGATCATCTGCCATATCCATCAGGACTTGCAGCGCCTGCTTCAGATCGGCCTCGTAATCCACGCCCACATCGAACGTGATCTTACGGGTCGGCTGGCGATTGGTGTTGGTGATAATCCCGTTGGACAGATTGCCGTTGGGCAGGATCACTGTCTTGTTATCGCCGGTGCGCACCACGGTATGGAATATCTGGATACTGTCGACAGTGCCCGCGATACCTTGGGCTTCGATCCAGTCACCGATACGGAACGGGCGAAACAGCAGAATCAGCACGCCACCCGCGAAGTTCGCCAGACTGCCTTGCAACGCCAGACCAATCGCCAGACCTGCAGCACCGATAGCGGCCACGAACGAGGTGGTTTCAACCCCGATCATCGACGCAACGCTGACAACCAGCAGAATCTTGAGAATGATGTTGGCCAGGCTGCTGATGAAACCTTGTAGCGCGAGATCAGCATTGCGCAATGCCAGTAGCGCACCCACTTTGGTGGTCAAACGGTTGATCAGCCACCAACCAATTGTCAGGGTTACCAACGCCAACAGCACACGGCTACCGTATTCCATGATCATCGGGATCCAGGCCTGAGAGGCCTTTACCAGATGATCCATTTCGGCATTCAAATCCATCTTTCTCTCCTCACATTTCCCGACCTGACGGCGCAACCATCAGACCGGGCCCGATGGTTACACCCTTGCACAAGCCATAGGCGCCGAAGGAAAACGAATTCCTGCGCCCAGGCCAGTCAATCAGTCGCGGAAGTTATTGAATTGCAGCGGCATGCCAAATTCATTGGCACGCAGGACAGCCATCGCTTCTTGCAGGTCGTCACGCTTCTTGCCGGTCACTCGTACTTGCTCGCCTTGAATGGCGGCCTGGACCTTGAGCTTGGCTTCCTTGATGTGAGCGACGATTTTCTTCGCCAGCTCTTTGTCGATGCCTTCCTTGAGAACGGCGTCCTGCTTCATCAATTTACCCGAAGCAAAGGCGTCTTTGACTTCAAGGCATTTGACGTCGATCTTCCGCTTGACCAGGCATAGCTTGAGGATTTCGATCATCGCTTCAAGCTGGAACTCTGCCTCGGCGGTCAGGCTGACCGTCAGGTCCTTTTCCTTGAACTCGAATTCGCCTTTACCTTTCAAGTCGTAGCGACGGTCCAGCTCTTTGATAGCGTTGTCGACGGCGTTAGTGACTTCGTGTTTATCCAGTTCGGACACTACGTCGAACGAGGGCATGTCATTTCTCCAATGGATGGCGCTCAAACGCCTGTCTTTGATGTGAATAAAACCCGGTTATTATAACGAGACTTTCCCGCGTTCACTGCGAGCCATCCATGTCGACAGCCAATTTCTCGCTCCTGCTCAGTTTTCTTCGCCTCGCCGTGAGCCGCTAATGGCCGTCGTCTGGCATGTGTTGGGGGCCGGGAGTCTGGGCAGCCTTTGGGCAGTGCGACTGGCAAGAGCAGGTTTGCCGGTGCGATTGGTTCTGCGTGATGCCGCGCGTCTTGCCGCATACGAGGCCAATGGCGGGACTCTGGCGCTGGTTGAGCAAGGTGTTGAGAGTCGAATGACAATCAGCGCGCAGACGCTCGACGGCAAAGAGCCCATCGAACGCCTGTTGCTGGCGTGCAAGGCCTACGATGCCGAGCAGGCCGTAGCGGCTTTGGCGCACCGGCTGACACCTGACGCGCATATCATCCTGCTGCAAAACGGTTTGGGCAGTCAGGACGCAGTCGCTGCAAAATTCCCGAAAGCGCGTTGTATCTGCGCCTCCAGCACCGAAGGAGCGTTCCGCCAACGAGACGGAACCGTGGTGTTTGCCGGGCATGGTTATAACTGGCTGGGCGACCCTGCCCATCCTTCCCCGCCTGAGTGGCTGAGTGATCTGCAACTGGCAGGCATTCCCCATGAATGGACGCCGGATATCCTCACCCGGCTCTGGCGCAAGCTGGCACTGAACTGTGCGATCAACCCACTGACCGTACTGCACGACTGCCAGAACGGTGGCTTGATGCAACATCACTGCGAAGTTGCAACGCTGTGCGCGGAGCTGAGCGAACTGCTTCAACGCTGCGGACAGCCAGACGCGGCCGAAGACTTGCACAGTGATGTGCTGCGAGTCATTCAGGCCACAGCGGCCAATTACTCCTCGATGCATCAGGATGTCGCGCAAGGACGCCGCACAGAGATCAACTATCTGCTGGGTCATGCCTGCGCAACGGCTGAGCGCCATGGCATCGTTGTTCCACATTTGCAGCAACTGAAAGTCAGACTTGTAAAACACCTTACGGATAGAGGGCTGCCTGCGAACTAGCTCCGGCCACGTGTTTGCCCAATGGCTGGGGTGCGCGCTACCCTGAACATTCCTCATCCCAGTGTGATCCGTCCCCATGCCATTGCGCCAACGCCTGGAAAACCTGCCGGTCGGCCAGAAGCTACTGGCAGCCTTGCTGGTCCTGCTGACCACGGTCCTGCTGGTTGCCAACCTGACGTTCATCAGCGCCGCCTATTACATTTCCCAAGAGGCCATGGCCCCTCAGGCACTGCAGACCATTGGCCGCCTGATCAGCAACCCGAACCTCGCGGAACAGGCACTCAGTTCACCTGCGGATGCCGAATCGCTGCTCAAGGAGCTGAAAAATTACGGCCCTTTACGTGCTGCCGCACTTTACGACACCAATGGCGAACGGATCGGCCAACTGCAACAAGGCGACAAGCTCAGGCTGCCGGTACGGTTCAAGGACATTGAAGGCTGGCGCATCACCGAGTTTCGTAACACGCAGTTGATCCCGGTACCGAAAGCAGGTCAGGCACCGGGCCACCTGTTGCTGGTTGCCAGCAGCGAATTACCAACTGCGTTCTACACCGGCACCCTGACTGCCAGCCTCGGCATTCTGGTGTTCAGCGTGCTGCTCTGGCTGGTCATTGCCCGGCAGATTCGGCGCCTGATCACCGAACCCATTTATCAGTTGGAAGAGCTCTCACGCCAGGTCACGCGGGAAGAGAGCTACGCATTGCGCGCAGCGCCAGGCAACAAGGATGAAATCGGCAGTCTTGCTGAAGCCTTCAACACCATGCTGTCGCGAATCGAAGCTCGAGAGCAGCAACTCAAGCGCGCTAGGGACGACTCCCAGGAAGCCTACGATCAGGCTCAGGGCCTGGCCGAAGAAACCCGGAACACCAACCGCAAGCTGGAGCTTGAGGTGAAGGTGCGCAGCAAGATCGAGAAGAAGCTCACCGGGTTCCAGAACTACCTGAACAGCATCATCGACTCGATGCCTTCGGCGCTGATTGCGCTGGATGAACAGCTGTATGTCACCCAGTGGAATCAGGAAGCCAGCGCACTTTCCGGCACGCCTCTGGATGAAGCACTGAATCAACCGATATTCCTGGCCTTCCCGCCCATGAAAACCTTCCTGCCACAACTCAAGCAGACGGTGGAGAAACACAGCGTCACCAAGATCGAACGGGTCACCTGGATCAAGGACGAAGAGCGTCGTCACTATGCCCTTACCTTCTACCCGCTGACTGGCGGCGCGGGGCAAGGCGTGGTGATTCGTGTCGATGACATCACTCAGCGGTTGTCGCTGGAAGAGATGATGGTGCAGTCCGAGAAGATGCTTTCCGTCGGCGGTCTTGCGGCAGGTATGGCCCATGAGATCAACAATCCGCTGGGTGCGATCCTGCATAACGTGCAAAATATTAGGCGGCGGCTATCAACCGACCTGCAGAAAAACATTGAGCAGGCCGAAGCCGAAGGCATTGAGCTGGAAACAGTGAATCGTTATCTGGTCAGCCGGGAAGTACCCAAACTGCTCGACGGCATTCAGCAAGCCGGCGCACGGGCCGCGAAGATCGTCAGTCACATGCTCAGTTTCAGTCGTCTCAGCACCCGGCAAATGGCTCCGTGCGACTTGCCGGCATTGATTGATCAGGCGGTAGAGATCGCCAGTAACGACTTCGATCTGACCATCGGTTTCGACTTCAAGGGCCAGGCCATCATTCGTCAATTTGACCCGGAACTGGGGCCGGTGCCGGGTACGGCCAATGAACTGGAACAGGTGTTGCTGAATCTGCTGAAGAACGCTGCACAGGCCATTCACCAGCGTCCAGACGATGCCGAGCCGGGGCGGATCATCCTGCGTACCAGACTGAATCCGCCCTGGGCTGAAATTCAGGTCGAAGACAATGGCGTCGGCATGACCGAACAAGTGCGCAAACGTACCTTCGAACCGTTCTTCACGACCAAGGAAATCGGTCAGGGAACCGGGCTGGGGCTGTCGGTTTCGTACTTCATCATCACCAACAATCACAAAGGCCAGATGGAGGTGCACTCTTCTGTCGGCCAGGGCACCTGCTTCACCTTGCGCCTGCCCTTGGCGGGCAGCCAGGTGAACGTGCCTGAAGCGGTCATTTCGCCGCTATAACGGAGCATTGAGAATGGGTTTTCGCTTGTCAAAGATTTACACACGCACTGGCGACACCGGCGAAACCGGCCTGGGTGACGGCCGACGCGTACCGAAGGATCACCCCCGGGTCGAGGCGATCGGCGAAGTTGATACGCTCAACAGCCAGCTTGGATTACTCCTCGCCGGGCTGGCCGAGCAATTGTCGGCAAAGCCGGCTCTCGCGGAAGTAATCGAAGTGCTCGCGCCGTGTCAGCACCGGTTGTTCGATCTCGGCGGTGAATTGGCGATGCCGGTCTATCAGGCGCTGGATCAGGCAGAGATTGATCGACTGGAAGCAGCTATTGACCTATGGAATGAAGAGCTGGGGCCACTGGAGAATTTCATTCTGCCAGGCGGCTCAGCGCTGATCGCCCAGGCCCACGTCTGCCGCAGCCTGGCCCGCGGTGCCGAAAGACGCTGTCAGCATCTGAATGCTGTAGAGCCTTTGACCGGGGTCGGGCTGGCGTATATCAATCGGCTGTCGGATCTGCTTTTTGTCGCAGCGCGGTTGATTGCCAAGCGGCAGGGTATTGCGGAAATATTGTGGGAGGCGGCCAAGAAGCCGTAGTCAGGCGATTAGTGTGTGTGTTGGAGCGAGGCTTGCCCGCGAAGTCGTTGCTCGGGTGTATCAGGCACACCGAGTTATAGTTCTTCGCGGGCAAGCCTCGCTCCAACAGGTCGGGGGTCATTCCTCAGGCCAGAACGCTCTGATCCCCGCTACACCTTGCGCGCCGCTCTCCCAGGCTTTTTGCTGTTCAGCAGGGCCGACACCGCCGAGCAGATAAACCGGTTTGCTAAACCCGGCAATCAACTCCTGAGCCTGTTCCCAACCCAACGGTTGAGCATCAGGGTGAGTCTGGGTTGGCTGGACGGGTGACAAAGTGACGAAGTCGACGTCCATCAGTTCGGCCAAGGCCAGCTCTTCAGCGTTATGGCAGGACGCTGCCAGCCAGCGATCCTTAGGAAACGGACGCCCATTCGGGGCGAGTTTGCGCAGTTGTGCCGACGTCAGGTGCCAACCCGCAGCGGGAAAGTCGCCCAGCCACTCCAGAGGTCCCTTGAGCATCAACTGCGCCTTACCGGCACACAAACCCACGGCGTCCACCGCCAGATCGCGGTATTGCGGGTCATAGCCATTGGGTGCGCGCAGCTGAACCAGTTTGACGCCGCCCGCGATAGCCTTCTGCATGCCGCGCAGCAATTGCGGGGTTTCCAGTTCACCGGGAGTAATCAGGTATTCGCCGGGCAGGCGCGCCGCCGCGACGATAGGCCGATTGGCCGCCGGGAACTCATAATCAGCCAATTCGCGATGGGTTACCCAGGCCAGTGGCTGCCCTTCGACACCATGCGGTTCGCCGGTAAATGCCGACACTTCCCAGACGTCCAGCAGCACCTGCTTGTCCGGATAATCATGCTGAATCTTGATCAGCGGCCGCGCTTGGGTGAGGACGATGTTCAACTCTTCCTGAAGCTCACGGGCAAGCGCAGCCTCGACAGCTTCTCCCGGTTCGACCTTGCCACCGGGAAACTCCCACAAACCACCCTGGTGCTGGGTATCGGCACGCCGTGCAATAAGGATCTTGCCGTCAACGCCGCGGATAACCGCTGCTGCTACATGAATACGTTTCACCCTTCGACTTCCTCTAAAGCACCCTTCTGCCAACGCTGAAACAGCGGCCATTGGTAGAGGGTTTCGATGTACGCCAACGCTTCGGCAGGCAGTTCGATTCGATACGTGCGCAAGCGAATCGCGACAGGGGCAAAGAACGCGTCAGCTGCGCTGGCCTTGCCGAACAGAAACGGACCGTCTTCAGTGGCAGCCGCACGGCATTCAGCCCACAGCTGGACGATACGTTCGATGTCGCTCTGAGCTTCAACCGAGATGACTTCCAGTGCCGCGTCCCGATGCAAGTCCATTGGCAGGTTGGAGCGCAGCCCCATGAAACCGCTGTGCATTTGCGCACAGGCCGAACGCGCCTGTGCACGAGCAGCCGTGTCGCTGGGCCACAAACCTGCATCAGGGAATTGTTCCGCAAGGTATTCGATGATCGCCAGCGAGTCGGCAATTGAACCATGCGGGGTTTTCAACAAGGGCACTTTGCCGGACGGCGAGTGCTCGAGAATCTGCTGGCGGGTGTTGCTCTGATCCAGACGGATCAGTTGTTCGGTATGCGCCGCGCCGGTCATGTACAGCGCCAGCGCCGGTCGTAGCGACCAGGAGGAGTAGCGTTTGTCGCCGATGATCAGGTGCAGGGTCATGAGGAATTCTCCAGATAGAGCGAGCTGATCATGTTTCTGTGGGACTTCACACTGCCTGCAAACTGATCGGCGCCTGAATCGACGCCATCGCGAGCAAGCTCACTCCTACAGAGAACTGTGGTCCGTGGAAGCGAATTCAAGCGCAAAAGAGACTTCGCGAATGAATTCGCTCCCACAGGTCCGATTATCTTCAGATCAGGTGCGATATTCCGCGTTGATCTTCACGTACTCGTGGGACAGGTCAGTAGTCCAGATGGTCTCGCTGCAATCACCACGGCCCAACTCGATGCGAATGGTGATTTCCGCTTCGGCCATCACTGCCGAGCCTTGCTCTTCAGTGTAGGTGGTCGCGCGGCAGCCCTTGCTGGCGATGCAGACGGAGCCCAGGAACACGTCAATCTTGCTCACATCAAGATCCGAAACACCGGCACGGCCTACAGCAGCCAGGATACGGCCCCAGTTAGGATCGGAGGCGAACAGTGCGGTCTTGATCAATGGCGAGTGAGCCACAGCGTAACCAACGTCCAGACATTCCTGATGATTGCCACCGCCGTTGACTTCAACCGTCACGAACTTGGTAGCGCCTTCGCCGTCACGGACGATAGCCTGCGCCACTTCCATGCACACGTCGAATACTGCGGTTTTCAGCGCGTCAAACAGCGGCCCCTTCGCTTCAGTCACTTCCGGCAAATTAGCCTGGCCCGTTGCGATCAGCATGCAGCAGTCGTTGGTCGACGTATCGCCATCGATGGTGATGCGGTTGAACGACTTGTTGGCACCATCACGGATCAGATCCTGCAATACGCTCTGCGAAACCTTGGCGTCAGTGGCGATGTAGCCCAGCATGGTTGCCATGTTCGGGCGAATCATGCCTGCACCTTTACTGATTCCGGTCACAGTGACGGTCACGCCATCAATCTGAAACTGACGGCTCGCGCCTTTCGGCAGCGTATCGGTGGTCATGATGCCGGTAGCTGCAGCCGCCCAGTTATCCACAGACAGGTCATCGAGGGCGGCTTGCAGTGCGCCTTCGATCTTTTCCACAGGCAACGGCTCGCCGATCACACCAGTGGAATAAGGCAGCACGGCATTGGCATCCAGGCCCGTCAGCTCAGCCAGTCTGGCGCAGGTGCGCGCAGCGTTGGCCAGACCCGGCTCGCCGGTGCCCGCGTTGGCGTTACCTGTGTTGGTCAGCAGGTAACGCACGGGGCCGTTGACGCGTTGTTTGGCGAGGATGACCGGCGCGGCGCAGAACGCGTTAAGGGTGAAAACACCCGCCACACTGGAGCCTTCGGCGCAGCGCATGACCACAACGTCCTTGCGACCCGGACGTTTGATACCGGCAGAAGAAATACCCAGTTCAAAACCGGGAACCGGGTGCAATGTCGGCAAAGGACCAAGACCAACAGCCATGAGGTGCGCTCCTTGAAAGATATCTGCGCCGCCCGCTTCGGTACGGCAATCGATTGAAAAACGCCGCGACGGGTAAGCCGGTCGCGGCGTTAGTGCTGTTACTTCAAAACCACTACCGGTTCAAAATCAGGATCAGCCGATTTGACCATGGCAGTGTTTGTACTTTTTGCCGGAACCACACCAGCACAGTTCGTTGCGACCTTGCTTCTGGTCGTTACGGACCGGAAGGGTAGCGACATCGACGCCCTCTTCAACCAGTGCTTCTGGCTGCTCAAGGCCCGGTGCTTCAGCGTGTTCGAACTGCATGCGCTGCGCCAGCTCTTCGGCGTCGCGACGCAGACGAGCTTCCTCTTCTTCCGGATCTTCGCGGCGAACCTGAACGTGAGACAGCACACGAATGGCATCGCGCTTGATCGAATCCAACAGTTCCTGGAACAGCGTAAAGGATTCGCGCTTGTATTCCTGCTTCGGGTTCTTCTGAGCGTAGCCACGCAGGTGAATACCGTGACGCAGGTGATCCATGGTGGACAGGTGGTCCTTCCAGAGATCGTCCAGAACGCGCAACAGAATCTGCTTCTCGAACGAACGCAACGCTTCGGCGCTGGCCTGCTCTTCTTTCTCGTTGTACGCGGCGAGCAGCTCTTCGAGGAGCTTCACGCGCAACGTGTCTTCGTGCAGGTGATCGTCTTCGTCCAGCCATTGCTGAATCGGCAGCTTCACACCGAAATCGCTTTCCAGTGCAGCTTCCAGACCGGCAACGTCCCACTGTTCCGGCATGGATTGCGGCGGAATGTGCTGGCTGATCAGGCTGTTGAGTACGTCTTCGCGGAACTCGGCGATAGTGTCACCAATGTTGGTAGCGGCCAGCAGGCTGTTACGCATGTGGTAAATCACTTTACGCTGCTCGTTGGACACGTCGTCGAACTCGAGCAATTGCTTGCGGATATCGAAGTTGCGGCCTTCAACCTTACGCTGTGCCTTCTCGATCGCGTTGGTCACCATGCGGTGTTCGATCGCTTCACCGGACTGCATGCCCAGTGCTTTCATGAAGTTCTTCACTCGATCAGAAGCGAAGATGCGCATCAGGCTGTCTTCCAGCGACAGGTAGAAACGGCTTGAACCGGTATCACCCTGACGACCGGCACGACCACGCAGCTGGTTATCGATACGGCGCGATTCGTGGCGCTCGGAAGCAATAACGTGCAGGCCGCCCGCTTCGATCACTTGCTGATGGCGTTTCTGCCAGTCGGCCTTGATCTGAGCGATTTGCTCCGGGCTCGGGTTTTCCAGCGCAGCAACTTCAACTTCCCAGTTACCGCCCAACAGGATGTCAGTACCACGACCGGCCATGTTGGTGGCGATGGTCAGGGCGCCCGGACGACCGGCCTGAGCAATGATCTCGGCTTCTTTTTCGTGGAACTTGGCGTTCAGAACCTTGTGTTCGATACCTTCCTGGTTGAGCAACCGGGACATGTGCTCGGAAGTTTCGATGGTCGCAGTACCAACCAGTACCGGACGATTCTCGGCCAGGCAGGCCTTGATGTCAGTCACGATGGCGGCGTACTTCTCTTCCGCCGTCAGGTACACAAGGTCGTTGAAGTCTTTACGCGCCAACGGCTTGTTAGGCGGAATGACCATGACCGACAAGGTGTAGATCTGGTGGAATTCGAACGCTTCGGTGTCGGCTGTACCGGTCATGCCGGACAGTTTGTTGTACAGACGGAAGTAGTTCTGGAACGTGGTCGAAGCCAGCGTCTGGCTTTCGGCCTGAATATTCAGGTTTTCCTTCGCTTCGATAGCCTGGTGCAGGCCTTCGGACAGACGGCGACCCGGCATGGTACGACCGGTGTGCTCGTCGACCAACAGAACCTGGCCGTCCTGAACGATGTACTCGACGTTGCGATTGAACAGCGTGTGCGCACGAAGACCAGCATAAACGTGAGTCAGCAGACCCAGGTTGTGTGCCGAGTACAGGCTTTCGCCTTCAGCCAGCATGCCGACTTCGGTGAGCATCTCTTCGATGAACTGGTGACCGGCTTCGTTCAGCTCGACCTGACGGGTCTTCTCGTCAACGGTGTAGTGACCGGCTTTGGTCACCTCGCCTTCCACTTCTTCGATATGTTGCACGAGACGCGGAATCAGGCGGTTGATCTCGGTGTACAGCTTGGAGCTGTCTTCAGCCTGACCGGAGATGATCAGCGGCGTACGCGCTTCGTCGATGAGGATCGAGTCCACTTCGTCGATCACGGCAAAATTGAGTTCGCGCTGGAACTTGTCGTCCATGCTGAACGCCATGTTGTCGCGCAGATAGTCGAAACCGAACTCGTTGTTGGTGCCGTAGGTGATGTCAGACGCGTAAGCCGCACGCTTTTCTTCTGGCGGCTGGAATGGCGTGACGATGCCAACGCTCAGGCCGAGGAATTCGTACAGTGGACGCATCCAGTTGGCGTCACGACGAGCGAGGTAGTCGTTGACCGTTACCACGTGCACGCCCTTACCGGACAATGCATTGAGGTAAACCGCCAGTGTACCCACCAGGGTTTTACCTTCACCGGTACGCATTTCGGCAATCATGCCTTCGTGCAGAGTCATGCCGCCAATCAACTGAACGTCAAAGTGGCGCATACCCATGACGCGCTTACCGGCTTCACGTGCAACCGCGAAAGCTTCAGGAAGCAGCTGATCGAGGGTCTCACCTTTGGCTAAGCGGGCCTTGAACTCTTCGGTCTTGGCACGGAGTTGCTCGTCCGAAAGGGCCACCATTTGCTCTTCGAAGGCATTGACGATCTGTACCGTCTTGAGCATGCGCTTCACTTCACGCTCGTTCTTGCTTCCAAAAAGTTTTTTTAACAAAGGCGCAAACATATCGACAGGATCTTCCAGACATAGGAATGGAGGGCGGCCCCGTGAGTCGCCCGTGCAGCCCTCATGGCCGCATGCGAACGAGTATTCTACCCGGAAACGATGGTGAGGAAAGTGGCGTTATTCCACGATGCTGGCACAGCGCTGTGACGGGGCTGTTTGTAGATAGGGTCATTTCCCGAGAGTTCAACCCGTCCAGACTAGAAGTTAGCCATTGATTTTGCGGGTAAAACCGGCAAACCCGCATGGGACAAGGGGTTGCGGGCGCTTTCTGATAACATGACAAACTTGTCATCCAGGGTTGTAGCTCATGGCGTTTCGTCCACTCCCCGCTCGGGCACCCGCAGTCTTGCTGCGTGAAGCGAAGCCTTTGAAGGGTATTTTTCATCACGCCCAGCGTTTGGGGCACCTGCAACGGCTGCTTGAAAGCCAGTTGCAGCCCGCTGCGCGCGAACATTGTCATGTTGCTTCGTGGCGCGAAGGCAGTTTGCTGCTGATAGTGACCGACGGTCATTGGGCGACGCGTCTGCGCTATCAACAAAAGCGCCTGCAGCGACAGCTGACCGCCTTCGACGAGTTTGCCAGCCTGACGCGGATTGTCTTCAAGGTTCAACCCCCTACGCCGGCTCAAGGGGCGAAGGGGCATACGATGGACTTGTCGACGGTAGCCGCCGAGAGCATTCAGGCGACAGCTGACGGGATTACCGATCCGAAACTGCGCGCCGCGCTGGAGCGTTTGGCGGCGCATGCCAAACCGAAGGCTTGATTGCGAATCGCTTTATTCTTCCACGCCTGACCTGATCCTGCAGGAACTCACCCGGTGCCCCTGACACAGCGCTGTCGCCCAGCAAGCGGGCCCCTGTAGGAGCGCGCATGGTCTGGGCCGCATCCAGACGATGCGGTGCGTCAGCGAAAAATGTGCTGCCTGAACCGATGTAATCGCGGGCAAGCGCGCTCCTACACAGACTGTGTGAAAACGTAGCGAGCGACGGCAAGACAAGGCGCAACGAGCGGAGCGAGTAACAGCCGCAGGCTGGCCCGGAGGGTGAGCAAAGCGAATCAAAACAGGCGAAAAACGGCCGGGGTCGCGTCCGACTCTAGTGTTCTAAATGAGCATTTTTCGCCTGTTTTTAACGCAGTATTGTGCGCGTAGCACCGAAGGTGCCCAGCCTGCAGTAGTTTTCACACAGTCTGCACAGTTGAAAAGCATTCCAGGCCGAATAGTTATTTCATGTTTGATGAGAACTCACCGAGGTTACGAGGCCGTTATTGCGAAGGCCTGAGCTCAGCGTCCTCAACGCTTGCCCAGCACCGTTTCAAATTGCGAAGCACCTGCCTGGAGCATCCCCGCCTGCACTAAAAGGGGCGTGACCACTGCGTCCGGTTCGACCCAGCCACTGATCTTTAGCTGACGCTTGTCAGGCTCCAGCCGGGCCTCGAAGCGGTGCTCGCCCTTTTGCTGCACGTCGACCAAAAACCGCAGGCCGTCCCGGCATTCAAACTTTAGCTGCGCGTTACCGAGGACCACTGTCCATGGTGAAAGCAGGGCCACATCCTCCCCCTGAAGGTCGCCCGTACTGGACAGACACCTGGCACCTCGACCGTTCAGTTGTAACCGGCCTTGCCATTGACCATCAAGCAGATAACCGGTTGCCGGAGTCAGTTGACTGGCGACGGGCTCAAACTGCGCCTGCCAGGCCCAAGGCCAGCCGCTGACCTTCAACTCCCATATGCGTTGCTGGAAACCAGCACTCAAAGTGGCCTGTCCGAACCAGGGTTGAACACGCCAGACCAACGGTCCCAGCGCACCGAGCCTGTCCATGCGACCGTTCCACAGGGTGCCGGTAACAGCTACTGGCTGCCAGGCTGGGCTCCACGGTACAAATCTGGCCAAAAATGCAGCCGGTGTGTTCAGCATCAGCGTCGAGATAAAAACCACTGCTCCCAGTACCCATGATCTGCGACTCATGGCTGACCGCCTGTCCGGCCGACGTCCAGACTGAACACCAGGCTTTGATGTCCCTGTTCAAGGCTCCAGCGCAGAGGACGGCCGCCCTGTGCCTGGATGCTGCTCAACAGTTGCGCCAGGCCTTCGGCACGCGTCAGCTCACCCTGCAATTGCCAGACCTCTCCCCGCGGCTCGACCCGCGTCAACACCAGTCCACGTGCACTGGCCAAGGCTTGCCAGTACTCGCTGGTGAAGGTGATGCCGGGCGTTAGCGCCCGGGCCTGCTGCGCGAGCATTGGCCACTGCCGCAATTCCTTGCTCAACGCCAGCAACGGGCGACCGATCAGCACCAGCAGTAAAGTCAGCACCACTACCCACCCTGCCAGCAAGGTATAACGGCGCGTGGCGGGTAAGGCGCTGAAGGCCATGAAAGCCCGATCAATAAAAGCCTTCATGGCTGTCCGTCCAGATTGAAGTGAAGGGTCAACAACGAGGTCTTTGCATCCGGCTCGACTCTCACCTTCGCGCCCGCATTCCGGGCGATCGCTTGCCAGTGATCCGCCGCCGACTCCGGTTTACTGCCGTGGAGCACCACCCGCCAGTTTTGCCCGTCGAAGTAGCTACCGGATACGCCCCAACCCTGCTGAGTGTCGAGCCAGCGCCCTACTGCTTTTTCCAACTCCACCATCTGCTGTTGGCGGGTTCGCCAGTCCAACTGATCGGCGTGCATCCGCGACAGCAATCGCTCCGCCTGGCGGGCGCTCGCCACCGGACCTGTGACTGCCTCGACCTGCGCTTTCCAGGCAGGCACCTGCTGCCAGAACTGCCCTAGCGCCAAAGCCCCCCAACACAGCGACAACAACAAGCAGGCCGCCACCAAACGACGCTGGGTTTGACTGAAAGGCAGCGTTCGCCGCGTCGCGTTCATCTTGCGACGGCCAACACCGCTCAGCAGGTTGGGCAGACGATCCAGTGATGCCCACTGCGACGGCCATGATCCGGATATTTCATGGTCAACAGGCTTCCATCCTTCGGGCAGCTCGCCCAGCACATCAGGCCAGCGCAGCCAGCGCTGCACACCATTGGCATCGGTACGCTTGAGGCAACTGTCATCTGCGCGTGTCCAACGCCACAACTGATCAGGCTCCGGCGCTGGCAATAGCTGCATTTCCGCCCATAGATGGCTGGGCGAAAGACCCAATGCGTCGCACTCTGCCAACCAGCGCTCGACGAGCACTCGTTCCACTACGATTAATTCAAGATGCCCGGCCATCCGGGAAAGGCAGCTAACCTGCAACTGATCGGCAGGCTGTTGCAAGGATTCCTCTAATAGCTGCGGCCATTCGTAGGGTTTGAGTCCTGGCGGCGCAGACACCTGGAAATGGCTGCAATGCGCAGCGGGCATTATCAGCGCGACGGACTCTTGCGCTGAGTGTGCAGGCGCAGGCCAGTTACCTGACTCAGTTCCGGGCAAACGTCGCCATTGCCAGGGTGCCGAATCATCAAGGCCCGGACGCACCAGCAACCACTGTCGCGCAGCGGATCGGTCAGCAAGCCAACGGTCAAACATGGCAGCAGACCGGATCACAATGAGCTATCCGGCAAATTGAAGGTGCAGACATAAGGCGCTCCATGACGCTCGAATTCGAGTCGCACACCCCGATTGGGCTGCTGGGCGACCGATGAAGGAAACGCCAGCCAGCGGGTTCCCTGAAAAAAACTGAACTGGACCTTATCGACGTCATCCAGCCGCTCCCGGCGCTGCCATCGGGCGACACTGGCAGCATAAAGATCGCCCGAGGTGGAGACCTCCAGACTGCGCTTACCCGGGCTGAACTCAAGCCGCTGTCGTTGCAACCGCGACTGTCCGTCAGTGTCGGGCCAGGCGGTCAGTGCCACCCAGTCGAGCTGCCGGGCTGCAGGCTTCCAGTCCAGCCAGTTCACTGGCAGTGGCAGGCGCTGTTCGTACAATTGGCGCAGGACCATGCCGTCCAGCCTTCGCTCCAGCGCCAGACAGAACTCCAGCACCAGTGGCTCGTTTCCTGGTTCGGCAAGACGCTCACGAACGCTCAACCAACCATTGACCAACGCGGCAAGCATCACGCCAAGCACGGCTGTCAACGCCATTGCCACCAGTAATTCGACCAGGGTCAGGCCATGTTCCGGTCGCCTCATGGCCGCACCAGAAACAGAGTGAAATGTCCGAGCGGCTCGCGCTCATCGCGAGCGGCAAACAGTACCAGTTCGCCCCGCCTCAAGTTCTGCACGCGCGTCATGCCCAGATCCAGACGCCAGTAGCAGGTCATCTCACCCTGACGCAATTCACCACGCACCTGATTAATCTGCGGCCAATACCGCTCGACCCCAAATCGCGCTTCCAGTTCACGCGCACATAGACTGCCCAATCGATGCTGTTGAACCGACTGATGAACAGCGATGCGCTGGCGCAACATTTGACTGACCATCACCGCCATCACGGCCGCAATACCCAGAGCGACCATCACTTCCAGCAATGTAAAGCCGCCCTCGCGTTTCATGGCAGGCTCACCTGAACAAGGCTGTTGTCAGTGCGCCATTCCCAGCGCTGCTGTCCTTCGGGCCATTGCCAGTTCAGCGTCACAGGCCTTGCCACCCCGGCAGGCGTGAACACCACCTGTGGCTCAGTGGACACTGGCCAGTCTGCCGCCAATTGCGCTGGCCAAGGCTTGAGTCGAGTCGGATCAACCACCCAGCGCGTCTGGTCCCGGTCCTGCTGCAACTTAACAAATTCGGGCTGACGACCATTCCAGCGCAATCCCAACACCTGACCGCTGTGCCGGGCCTGCGCGGCGCGGATTCGCGCCTCGACCGACAATTGCTGCAAGGCTTGCTGCATCGGTGCCTGACCTGAGTCCAGCCATGCAACACTCATCGCACTGAACAAGCCGATTATCAGCAACACCACCAGCATCTCCAGCAGCGAGAAGCCTTGCGAGAACTTCACGATCAGAGGTTCCAGTTACCGATATCAGCGTCGGTCCCCTCGCCATGCGACGCGCCGTCAGCCCCCAGCGAATAGATATCAATACGTCCATGCTCGCCTGGAGCACGGTAGTGGTAGGGGTTGCCCCAAGGATCATCTGGCAGACGCCGGATGTAACCATCGGCGCGCCACGAGCGTGGCAGTGGTTCGACCTTGGGCGCGCTGACCAGGGCGGTCAGTCCCTGCTCGGTACTGGGGTAACGCAAGTTATCCAGACGATACATATCCAGGGCCTGTTCCAGCGTGGACAGATCAGCCAGGACCTTCTGGCGCATGGCCTTGTCCTGATTGCCGAGCACGCTGGGCGCAACGACTGCAATCAGCAAACCAATGATGAAGATCACCACCATGATTTCCATCAATGTGAAGCCGCGCTGGCGCTTTTGATTCAGAGGGGGCATCAGAAAACTCTCCATGGATTAAAAAGCGAGCCCTTGATTGAGCTGCATGATCGGTAACAGCACGGCCAGGACGATGAACAGCACCACACCGCCCATCACCAGAATCATCAGTGGTTCGAACAAGGCCATTAGCATGTCCACGTGCCGGGTGAAACCGCGTTCCTGGTTGTCCGCGACCCGTTCGAGCATGTCCGGCAAAGTCCCGCTGGCCTCGCCACTGGCAACCATGTTGAGTAGCAGTGGCGGGAAATGCCCGGCGGCATTCAGGGCGCGATGCAGGCTGACACCACCTTCCACTTGTTCACGAACGATGGTCAGCGTGCGATGTATTTCACGATTGCTGACCGTCGCTGTCGCAACCTGCAATGCCTCAAGCAACGGCACTCCACTCCCCACCAGAATCGCCAGGCTACGCGCGAGCCGCGCACTCTCCAGCACCGTCAGCAAGGCCCCGACTTTTGGCAGCCGCAGCAAGCTCCGATCAAGACGCAAACGCCAGTGCGGCTTGCGCAGCAGATATCCGGCAGACAGCGCGGCAAGTACAGTCAGCACCAGTAGCCAGGGCCCGACGTTGACCAGCCCGCGGCTGATGCCGATCAGCAGTTGGGTGACCAGTGGCAGAGCTTGTCCGGTATGACTGAACTGCTCGGTGAGTTTGGGCACGACGAATGTCATCAGGCCAACCACGACCAGCAGCGAAACCAGCATCAACACCGCCGGGTAGATCATCGCGGTCCGTGCCTTGTGTCGTTGCCGCTGTACCTGTTCGAGATGCTCGGCAAGGCGATCAAGTACCGGCGCCAACTTTCCGGAACGCTCCCCCGCTTCCACCAACGCGCAATACAGACCGTTGAACAAACCGCCTTGGCGACGCAGGCTTTGCGCCAGGCTGTGCCCTTCGCCGAGAGCGCCGCGCACCGCCACGAGCAAGTTGCGAATCGCAGGCTCGGCAAGCTGGCGCTCAAGCGTCGCCAGGGCATCGACCAACGGAATGCCGGCACTTAACAGCGTCGCCAGTTGCCGCGTCAGTTCGCACAACTGGCTGTAATTGAGGCGCTGCCCGCGAGGGCTGCGAGACGTCGAATCCTGAATCTGCAACTCGCGCGCAAACAGCCCCTGCTCACGCAACAATTGCCGGGCATGGCGTTCGTTCTCCGCCTGAATGCTGGCCTTGCGCGAACGTCCGGCGGGATCAAGGGCCTGATAGCGATAAGTCGGCATGGATTAGCCCCGAACCGCGCGCAGCACTTCGGCGAGGCTGGTCTCGCCGCGTCGCAGGCATTCACTGGCCATGGCAGCCAGACTCTGTCGCTTGTCAGCCAGATAATCATGCATGGCCACTTCGCTGGCACCGTCGTAAAGCAGGGCGATCAGTCCCGCATCCAGCTCAATGAATTCGTACAGCCCCATCCGCCCGTCATAGCCGCTGCCCTGACAGTCTTCACAGCCTTGTGGATGAAAGCTTTCGGTCAAACCAGACAATTCTGGCCACAAACTGCGCTCAGCTTGCTGCAGCGGATGTGCGGTAGCGCAATGACACAAGCGGCGTACCAACCGTTGCGCCAGCACTCCCTTGAGGGTCGAGGCGATCAGAAAAGGCTCAATGCCCATATCGCGCAGACGGGTCACGGCGCCGACGGCACTGTTGGTGTGCAGCGTGGAAAGTACCAGGTGGCCGGTCAGGCTGGCCTGCACTGCAATTTGCGCCGTCTCCCGATCCCGGATTTCACCGAGCATGATGACGTCTGGATCCTGACGCAGAATGGCCCGCAATCCATTGGCAAACGTCATCCCTGCACGCGGATTAATCGCGGTTTGACCAATGCCGGTGATGGCGTATTCCACCGGATCTTCCACGGTCAGGATGTTGCAGGAGCCATCGTTCAGGCTGTTGAGACTGGCGTACAGGGTGGTGGTTTTGCCCGAGCCGGTCGGCCCGGTGCTGAGTACGATACCGTTGGGTCGCAGCAGGCAGGCGCGCAGACCACTCTCCACTTCAGGCGGCATGCCGAGGTTGGTCAGATCGAGCAGGCTAGCCTGTTTGTCGAGCACGCGCATCACCACACGTTCGCCGTGAATCCCCGGCAACGTCGAGACCCGTATGTCCACTTCCCGCCCGCCGGAGCGCAGCGTAATTCGCCCATCCTGAGGTTGACGCTTTTCAGCGATATCCAGACGGGCCATGACTTTTATGCGCGAGACCAGCATCGTCGACAGAGCACGGGGCGGTCGCAATACTTCACGCAAATGACCATCCACCCGCAGACGAATGACCAGCGTGGCCTCGAATGTCTCTACGTGGATATCCGAGGCACGCAATCGCAAGGCTTCACCAAACAGGCCGTTGATCAAGCGAATCACGGGGGCGTCGTTGTCGTTCTCCAGCAAGTCCTCGATCTTCGGGAGCTCACTCATCAGGCTATCCAGATCGACCTGTTCGCCGATGCCCTCAATCAACGCGGCGGTGGCCGATTCTCCAGACTGATACAGGGCGCCGAGCCGGGCCTCGTAGTCCGGCGCCGACAAATGTTCGACGAGGTTCGGCACCCCGTGGACGCGAATAACCTCCTGCAAAATATCGGTGTCGCCGCCGGCCCGCAGCAGCAATCCCCAGCCGTGCGGCGCAGGGACTTTCGCGACACCGGTCTGCCGCGCAACGCGATACGGCAGCAACGCAGTCACCATGAGCCTTGTTCCAGACGGTCGCGGCTGGCCGGGAACAGCTGCAGCAAGTTGTCGCCATCAGCCAGGGCGGGCAAAGCCAACGAGGTGCTGGCTTTGAGGTTGCTATATTTCTCGCTGCTGAGTTGCGCCAGGGTCTGACCGTCGCGCACGATGCGCGGACGGATAAACACCATCAGGTTCTGTTTGACCCGCCTTGTGGAGTCGGAGCGAAACAAACGGCCCACCACCGGAATATCACCCAGCAAGGGCACGCGCTGATCACTGGTGGTCGACTCATCCCCAATCAGACCGCCGAGCACCACCAGGCCGTTGTCTTCGACCATGACCTTGGTTTTGATCTCACGCTTGTTGGTGATGACATCGCTGGCGGAAGTGCTTTCGGCGATGGACGAGACCTCTTGCACAATGTCCAGGCGCACAGTGTTGTCGATGTTGATCTGCGGTTTGATGCGCAGCTTCACACCCACTTCCTTGCGCTCGATGGTCTGGTACGGGTTGGCGTTGTTCTGGGTCACCGAACCGGTCACGAAGGGCACTTCCTGACCAACCAGTATCGACGCCTCAGCGTTGTCGAGGGTCAACAGGGTCGGAGTCGATAACAGGTTAAAACCACTCTGGCTTTTCAACGCGTTAAGCAGCGCGAGGAAGTTAAGCCCGCCGCCACTCAAGTTGCCAACTCCAGCCGTGACGCCTTGCACCCCGGACAGTAACTGCCCTAGCCCCGTCGTGTCATTGGCCTGCGCGAGCGCCCCGACAGCGGTGACGCTCGCGGCATTACCGCCGCTGAAATTAACGGCACCGCCACCGAAGTTGTCGCCTTGAAACAGCCATTGCACACCCAGCTCCTGAGCACGTGTGTCGGAGACCTCCGCGATGATTGCTTCAACCACCACTTGAGCACGACGAATGTCCAGTTGCTCGACGATGCTGCGATAAGCAGTCAAATCGCTGTCGGGGCCGACCATCACCACCGCGTTGGTGCCTTCCTCATATTCAATGCGAATCCCGGAGGTACTGACCGGCGCGGCTTTTTCGCTCTCCTGCCCTCCCGCTGTCGGGGCGGCCGCCTCCTGGCTCAGGCCGCGTAACACCTTGACCACTTCAGAGGCGTTGGCATGGCGCAGATACATCACCACGGTGTTGGAGTTGTGCAGCGGGTCCTGAGGTTTATCCAACTGTTTGAGCAGCGCTCGCACGCGCTCGCGACTGTCGACACTGCCACGCACCAGCAACGCGTTGCTGCGGGGGTCGGCCACTACCTGAGCACTGTCAGCTCCCTGTTCGCGCGCCAGTAAACGGGTGACCAGTTGTGCCGTGTCATTGGCGTTGGCGTTCTTTAACGGCAGAACCTCCAGCGGCTCCTGGCTCACTTGATCGAGCTGTACCAGCAGGCTGTCGATACGATTGAGGTTGCTGCGCCAGTCTGTGATCACCAGCAGATTGGCCGACGGATACGGTGTGATCACTCCCACGCGCGGATCGATCAATGGCCTGAGAATGTTGAGCATCTGTTCACTGGCCGCATTGCGCACGCTAAATACCCGAGTCGCCATGCCGTCATTGCCCCGTCCGGCTTCAGGCTTTGACTCCACCGGCACCGGTTCCAGACGTGCGGCCTGATCAGGGACGATCTTGACGCTACCGTTGGGCAAATCAACAGCTGCAAAACCCTGAGCACGCAACTGCGCGAGAAAAATATCGTAGATCTCATCGCCGCCCAGCATCTCATTGCTACGCACTGTTACTTTGCCTTGCACCCGCGGGTCGATGATGAACGTGGTGTGGGTGATCCGTGAAACGCTGTCGATGAACTCGCTGAGCTCGGTATCAACGAAGTTGACTTCGTACAATGGTTCTTCTTCTGCGCGGGCCCCGGTCATTGCCAGGGCGCACAGCAAAAGAGCCAGACGCAGCGGTTGCTTGAGGCAATCAATAGTCATGCTTATCCCTGTGGCTTGAAGCCGAAAGACGGACGCTGAGGAGGCCAGACCAAACGTTCGCGCTTGCCGCGGTTATCAAGCACAAGCCCCAACTCGTCGATGTCATGCAGGACGATCCCCGGGGCCAGTTTCTGACCACGGGCGAGGCTGCGTTGGCGTTTCTCAAAACTGAGCACCACAACCGTCGCGCTCAGCGGGCTGGCCTTGAAACCGCCTAGATATTTGATGTCGAGCGTGGTCAGCGGCAGCTCATTGCTCAGGACGGGACCGGCTTTCCAGTGCTGGCTCAGCAGTTGCGCAACCGGAGCACTGGCGCTGCTGTACGGCACCGGTTGCGCCAGTCCATGCCAGACTTGAAGCACGCACTGGGCCGCAAGCCAGCCAAGCAGAATCACCAGCACGATCTGGCTAGTCACGCTCAGGCGACTCAAATGGCCGACTCGCGTGGGTGCCAACCGGGATGGCCTTGCACGTAGCGCATTTGCGGCAACTGCAAGCGGCTGATTTGCCAACCGGTCGGTCGGTCGCGCAGCCAGGCTTCAACGTGCTGCCATAGTGGCTGGCCCGCTCGTGCATCAAAGCCCAGTCCAAACGTGCGGCACTGGCCTGCAGGTTCACCCAGGCCAGTGACCCGTTTTCCGCTGGCGCTGTAAGTGACCTGCCATGGCTGGCCTTGCCAACGCGGCAAGTCCTGGCTGTTGTCCAGCAACAATGGCTCACCGAACAATTGCTCAGCGGCATTTTCCAACACCTGCGGGACCTGTTTGGCAGAGACACTCACCACCGGCGCGGGGTAGCTGGCAGTCAGGCTGATCAAATGTTCGCGGGTAATCATCTGCCCTTGAGCCAAGGGGCTGTCGTAGCGCAAACCGGGTAGCAATACTGAACTGTCCGGGCGCTCTGCCAATGCGTCATGCAGCAGCCGGTCCCAACTGCCGCCGCGTACATCACGCCGCCACAGATTTTCCGGAGCGCTTGCCAGCGGCTGGTCCAGCCAATTGGCGTGAGCGGCCCGCTGCTGGTGCGTAATCAGTCGAATGCGCTGGACATTAACCTGGTCGCCAGCAGTCAAGCCGGTGGCTACCGCGGGATGAAAGCGGGCCGCAAACTGCCATTGCCCGGCGACTTGCTGGCAACGAATACGGAATGCGCCGCTGGCCCGGGTCCCGGCAAAAACTACCGGCACCCGCTTGCCTGAGGCCTGCAAGATGTCCACCGGAGTTGGCCAGAAATCCTGACCGCGAGCGCACAACACCAAATCTACCTGCGCCAGGCGCTCCGCCAGCCAGAACCCTGGCCCTGTACCCACGTCCGCAAGAGCGATGACCAGATCAGCATCGGCCCGTGCGCGATCCAGCGCGGGCTGCAAGCTATCGTGCCATTGTTTGAGTGAGGCTTTCTGGTCCCGTGCATAGGGATCGGTGATACCGACCACGGCGATGCGGATTCCCCCTCGCCGAAAAAAGACAACTGCTTCAGTGCCGAGCCGTTGACTGATATCGGCGGCCAGACCGGCCCCTAATACTGGATGACCAAACTGGTGGTAGAGACCGCTGCAGCGTTGTGGCCAGAGCAGACGCTCATCGCTGCTGACCCGGACCTCTGTACCGAGCAATGCGCTGCCTTGAGCGCCCGAAAGACCTTGGGTGAGATAAGCAAGGCCGCTGCCATTCCAGCATTGGCCGTTTTCCAGAGTGAGGCTGTTGCCTTCTCCCGCTTCACTGCGCAAACGTTGCAACAGCGCAGCCAATACCGGATAACCGCCAGTTTCCAACGGCTGACCCAGGCCTGCATCAAGCAAGCCATTGAGGGCGTGTTGGCCATCCCCCTGAACGCGGGCGTTAGCTCCGCTGATCCATGGCGCCTGCCCAATACGCGTTGCGGGCCCCAAGCGAGTAGCGGGAACCACCGGTTGACCGGGCTGGCGAGCATCAAGCGTGTCAGCCACATACAGTAGATCCACACTACTGCTTTCAGCGACAGCGCCTGATCCCTGAAGGCTTGAGCATGCCGACAGCAGCGGAGCAAGTGCTCCCACCGTCATCCATCCCAATACATCGCGCCGAGCCATTGATGCCATTGTTCTCTCACCCTGAGGGTAACTCTTCACAGGGGCGGCATATTGGCGATCAAAAATGACAGTTTGAAGGCAATTTCTTGAACGGGCGCATCATTCTTCGACCGTTACAATTCGAAATAACTTGAATGTTTTTTAGATGATTTTTTAATAAAACTGCCGCCGAATCATCACACTCGACTTCTACAGTCCCGGTTCCTTTTCAAAACCATCTCTCATAAAAAGGACCTGATGAATGAGTCGTGATACCGGCGATAACCAGAACCGCAATCTGAGCACCAATGAACCAATGTCGTCTGTGCTCGACACTTACTTGAGTCGTCGAAGTGTCATGCGGGGAGGTCTGGGTGCTGCCATTGCAATGATTGCGGGGACTGGCTTGACGGGTTGCTTTGACAGTAGCGACGACAACGACGACAACTCGTCGCCTACTCCAGATCCAGTCAAAAAGCTGGCCTTGGGCTTTACCTCGATCCCGGGTTCGCGCACTGACGCAGTCACCATCGCTGCCGGTTACACGGCCTACGTATTGGCGCCATGGGGAACGCCGCTGAACAGCACTGCCGCCCCGTGGAAAAGCGACGGTACCAACACGTCCACTGATCAGGCCAACTCCGTCGGCATGCACCATGACGGCATGCATTTCTTCCCGATCAATGGCAGTTCCACTGAAGGCTTGATCGCCATCAACTTCGAATACATTGATCAGGATGCGCTGCACCCTGCAGGCGCGACGCTGGTCAACGGCGTTCGTCCGGTGGAAGAGGTACGCAAGGAAATCAACGCCCATGGCGCAGGCGTAATACGTGTTCGCAAAACCGGCAACCGCTGGCAAGTTGTGGAAAACGACCCGCTGAACCGTCGCTTCACAACCGCCTCGGTCATGAACCTCTCTGGCCCCATGAAAGGCACCGACCACGTCAAAACCAGGTTCTCCACTGACGGCAGCCAGACAAGAGGCACAAACAATAACTGTGGCAACGGGTATACCCCTTGGGGCACTTACCTGACTTGCGAAGAAAACTGGCCCGGTATCTTCGTCAATACGGGTACTCGACCGGCTGATCAGGTCCGGATCGGCGTCGCCACCAGCGCTGGCAACTATCGTTGGGAGACTGCTGCCGGTGACGCCACGGAGGTCAACGATGAGTTTGGGCGTTTCAACATCACGCCAAGTGGTGCGACAAATGTCGACGACTACCGCAATGAAGCCAGCACCTTTGGTTATATCGTTGAAATCGACCCCTATGACGGCACGACTCTACCTGTCAAACGTACCGCGCTAGGGCGCTTCCGGCACGAAGGCTGCTGGCCAGGCCTGACCACCGTCGGCAAGCCAGTGGTGTTCTATATGGGCGACGATTCCCAGAACGAATACCTCTACAAATTTGTCTCCACGGCCCTTTGGGAAGCGGCAGATGCCACGCCGAGCAATCGTCTGGCCACCGGCGCCAAGTACATGGACAGCGGCAAACTCTATGTTTCGCGCTTCAACGCAGACGGCAGCGGCGACTGGTTATTACTGGATGTGATCACCCCGACCGCCGATGGCAGCACCCTGGGCGCCAAATTCACTGATTTGCCAGGCATTATCCTGAACACTCGTGGCGCGGCAGATGCAGTGGGCGCGACCCCGATGGATCGTCCGGAATGGACAGCCGTAAACCCGCTGAACGGCGATGTTTATCTGACCTTGACCAACAACACCAGCCGCACCACCGCAAACGCGGCCAACCCGCGAGTCAACAACCGACACGGTCATATCATTCGCTGGCATGACGCAGACAGTCAGGTGTCGTTCACCTGGGACATTTTTGTCTTCGGTGCCAACGCCTCAGGAACAGCGGACATCAATCGCTCCGGCCTGACCGAACTGAACCAGTTCGCCAGTCCAGATGGCATGACGTTCGACAGCCGGGGAATAATGTGGATCCAGACGGACAACGGCGAATCCACCCTCACCAGCTACACCAACGATCAGATGCTTGCGGTTATTCCGACAAATCTTGTCGACGCCCAAGGTAAGCAGATTCCGGTTAACGCCCAGAATCAGACAGAACTGCGTCGTTTCTTCGTCGGCCCCAATGGCAGTGAAGTGACGGGCATCACATTCACGCCTGACAACAAGACGATGTTCGTTAACATCCAGCACCCAGCTAACTGGCCATCCACGGATGTCGCCACTGACGTCACGGTTGGCACCGTCCGTCCACGAGCATCCACAGTGGTTATTCAACGCGCCGATGGCGGCGAGCTGGCAGTCTGAAGTTGCGGGCTGCACGCCGGGATCGTCCCGGCGCGCAGCCCGCTCGGTCTGCTACCTGCCCACTTGCCGCTCGCGGATCACAATCGCCTGGGCCGGCACTCGACTGTGCCACTTCACCACGCCCAACGCCTCGATTCGGTATTGACTGCGAAATACCTGGTCGTCCAGCCGCACCTCCAGTTGCAACAGAAACTGATCGCTGTTGAGCTGCAAGCCTTCGCTCAGTCTTGCGAATGCCTCGTCATCCATTGCTCCCATAGCTTCGCGCAACCCAATAGCATCGCTATAACCGCCCGCAGGCCTGGCGCTGATCAGGCGAGTCAGCTGCGCACGGCTGATTTCCCCCTCGTACATAGCCTCCAGCAACGGCAGTTCATCGAGACTCAACGCATTGGCATTCAGACGCCAGCCGGACGTGTCCGGCAGTGCACACAGGTTGCGATAGCGTTGCTCCCGGCCTTTGTCAGCAGGCAACAGTAAGTTCAATTCACTGGTATCAACCATCATTTGATTCGCTGCCAGCCGTGACGGTGACAAGCGCAGGTATTCACCGTCTTCGGCACCTTGTGAGCGACTTTGATGGTCAGCATCCAGCCAGTCGGCAAGTCTCTGGGTAAGGAGCTCGGCAGCCATATCGTCACCCAACAGGTAGTTCAATTGCCTTTGTGCACGCTCAGCTTCTGGCCCTATGAGGCTGTTGACGTTGAAGCAGCGATGCAGATCCACGATCCGAATACTTGCCTTGCCGCCCTTGAAATCGTAGCTCAGCGGCTGACCACGCAAGGCTTGCCAGAACAAAGGGCTGGCACGCCAGGCCGGGTCTTTTAACGCCTGCCCGGTGAAAGCCAGCGCAGCGCTTTCAACTGATCGGGCTTGTACGCGCTGTTGCAATAAACGCACGCTGTCGACCTCCTGGCGGCCCTGCTCGACCATCCATGTCAACCCGGCGGCAAGCATTGCCAATACCAGCAACGCCATCAGTAATGCCGCGCCTTGCTGTTTGTTGCTGTTCATTTTCCAGCCTGCATGTTCAACGTCAGGCGACAGTCAACACCGACAATGTTGCAAGCAGGTGGCAGGCACTCGAAAACAACTCAAAACCTTAACCGGCTCGTCACAATCGGCCGCCAAAATGCTCGTTTATATCTAAAAATCAATAACCTGGAGCGTACTTCGTGGGCGGAATCGGAATCTGGCAACTGGTGATTGTGCTGCTTATCGTGATGATGTTGTTTGGCACCAAGCGTTTGAAGGGACTCGGCGCAGATGTCGGCGACGCAATTAAAGGCTTCCGTACATCCATGGGTTCTGATGAATCCAAAACAGAAAAAGGCTGCCTGAACGACAGCACTCCGACATCCAGCCAGACGGAACATAAACACTGATGTTCGAGATTGGTTTTACCGAGCTGCTGCTGGTGGGGACGGTTGCTTTGCTGGTACTTGGGCCGGAACGCCTGCCCAAGGCAGCGAGTACTGCGGGGCGGTGGCTGGGACAGTTCAAGCGCGGGCTAAATGGTATCAAGCTGCAGATGGAGCGCGAGCTGGATGCCGAACAATTGCGCAAGGAACTTGACCATCAGCCGTTACGTCAGCTTGAACAGGAACTGCGCGAGGGTGTGCGTATGGACATGCCTGGCCCGAGCGCAACCGCGTCCGGACAACAGCCGCTATGAGCACCTTCGAATTTGGCGAAGCACTGAGCATTACCGGGCACTTGCGCAAGTTCAGGACGCTACTTTTGCGATCCATCCTGGTCATCGCTTTGCTGTTCGTCGGCCTTTTTCCGTTCGCGCAAAAGCTTTACACGTTCATATCCGCACCACTCAGGGCGTTCCTGCCCGAAGGCGCGAGCATGATCGCCACCAGCGTGACTTCTCCATTGATGGCGCCGTTCAAGCTCACCATGATGGTTGCCTTGTTCCTGGCCATGCCGATAATCCTTCATCAGGTATGGGGTGTCATCGCTCCAGCGGTTTACCGCGAAGAACGACGCACTGCAATATGCCTGATGGTCGCCAGTGTTTCGCTGTTTTACGGAGGAATGGCCTTCGCGTTCTATCTGGTATTTCCAATGATGTTCGGGTTCTTCGCGAGCGTGACACCCGATGGCGTGGAAATGATGACGGACATCGGCCTATATCTGGATTTCATCCTTGCGCTGTTTCTGGCATTCGGGCTGGCTTTCCAGATTCCCGTGGCGACCTTCCTGGTCATATGGGCAGGCTTTATAGACGTTCACACGTTGAGCAAGAGTCGTCCGTACGTGATCGTCGGGTGTTTCGTCGTGGGTATGCTGCTCACACCGCCAGATGTGTTCTCGCAGACCATGCTCGCAATACCTATGTGGATGCTTTTCGAACTGGGCCTGCTGGCGAGCAGGATGGTTTGCAGACCCAGGCAGCGAACGGATATCCCGGGGGAAACGCAGGTTCTATAGACGCAGCAGGCCGACGCTCCTGTAATAAGGAGCGACTACTGTTTTGCGTCTAGAAACTCCATCAGGACTTTCAACATCTCTTGAGGGGCTTCTTCCTGGGGATAGTGCCCAGCGCCGTTGATGACACGGGCAGTCACATTGACCGCAACCGGGTCCAGCATCGCTTTGAGTCCATCGCCTCGTGCGAACTCACCACCCACCGTCAGCACGGGCATTGTCAGCGGCACAGCAGCATGCTTTTTATTCTGTTCGATTGTTTCCGGGATAGCCCTGTAATAAGCGAAACCAGCCCGCATCGCCCCGGGTTTGGAATAAGCGCGGACATACTCTTCGGTTGCCAGATCGCTCGGCCTGTAAGCAAAGCTATTGAACAGCCATTCTAGGTAGATACGTTCCTTACCCTCAATCAGCGCTTCTGGCAGATCCACAAGTTGATTGAAAGCGAAGTGCCAGGAGCGTAATGGATCAAAGCCGGGTATGCCCGCTTCAGAAAGCACAATGCGCGTAATGGCATCGGGATAGTTAGCCGCCATCGAGTAACCAATCCACATCCCGACATCATGCCCGACGACTTGATAAGTCGAGTGACCGAGCTGTTGCATCAGCTCGTGCAAATCGCGCCCCACATTATCCGTATCGTATCCGGCCACGGGCCTGTTCGAGTCGCCCAAACCTCGCGGATCAACGGCTATGACAGTGAATTTCCGGGCCAGCTCCGGCATGATCTTGTGCCAGGTATGTGCGGTCTGGGGCCAGCCAGGAATCAGCAAAAGCGCAGGTCCTTTGCCACCCGCGACGTAATGCAACCGCACTTTATCCTGATTAACAATGGCGTAACCGTCTCGAAAATTGCAGCTCTCGCAGGTCGCCAGCATCGAAGCGGCATTCGCCGCAGACTCGCCAATCGGCAGCGAGCCCGACAGCAAGCCAATGCTCAGAGATAGCGAAAGAGTGGAAAGTAATGAACTCCCTTTAGGGGGTGGAAATTCCATGATTTAGTCTCCGTCAGGATAAGCAACTCAAAGGAGTATCGAAAAGCAGCACAACTGCTAATACCCAACGAGCGACTTTGGACGAAGGCCTCAGGAATTAATGTGAGAAACAGCCTCGCTGCACGTAGGACAACTCCTAAAGAATAGCTCATGGGAAGCTTTGAGCTGGACGCATCGAGGAAATACTGGCCGATTAAAGGAGGACCTAGGCAGATACTGCTGCGAAGTTTGACGATCAGACTTCAAGTACCTGGCTTACGGGAACCCTGGAGAACAAAAACTGACAATAAAAAAAGGCCGCCCGAGGGCAGCCTTTAAAAACATCAAAAAGGAAGGAGAGTAGAGCTGACCTTACACGGCCGCTACAGGGCGCATGTAAGAAATCGGTGCAGTACTGGCATCTTCGAAGGTCACAACTTCCCAAGCGTCTGTCTCTGCGATCAATTTACGCAGAAGGCGGTTGTTCAGTGCATGCCCCGACTTGAAGCCAATGAACTCACCTATCAGGCTGTTGCCCAGGAGGTAGAGGTCACCAATTGCATCAAGAATCTTGTGTTTGACGAATTCGTCCTCGTAACGCAGGCCGTCTTCGTTCAGTACGCCATCCTTATCAACCACGATGGCATTTTCCACACTGCCGCCGAGTGCGAGGTTGTGCTTGCGCAGGTACTCGATGTCACTCATGAACCCGAAGGTCCGGGCACGGCTGACTTCCTTCACGAAGGAAGTGCTGGAAAAGTCCACGCTTGCACTTTGGGTGCGATCGCGGAATACCGGGTGATCGAAATCGATCTCAAAACTGACTTTGAACCCTTCGAAAGGCACGAAAGTAGCGCGTTTACCGCCCTCTTCCAGCGTGACTTCCCGCAGGATCCGGATGAATTTTTTCGGCGCGTCCTGTTCTTCCAGGCCAGCCGACTGAATCAGGAATACGAAGGGCCCCGCGCTGCCATCCATGATTGGAACTTCGGAGGCAGAGAGTTCAACGTAAGCGTTATCGATGCCCAGGCCAGCCATGGCCGAGAGCAAATGTTCTACGGTGTCGACTTTGACATCACCGCTGACCAGCGTGGTCGACAGAGTGGTGTCACCGACATTTTCCGCGCGGGCAGCAATATGCACGACGGGGTCGAGGTCAGCACGTACGAACACGATACCGGTATCCACAGGTGCAGGCTTGAGGGTCAGGTAAACCTTCTCCCCGGAGTGCAGACCGACACCTGTGGCACGGATAATATTTTTCAGGGTGCGTTGTTTAATCATGGCATTGGCCGCTTCAGCGCAAGTTGCGAACTGGTATCAACAAAGGCTGGCGATAATAGCAGACCCGGCCTTTGCTGAACACCAATCACCCTAATACCCCTGATACATTTCATCAATCAGCCTGACGACGCAGGAAAGCCGGGATGTCCAGGTAATCCAGATCGTCATTCGGGCTCATTTTTGCGGCTGTAGCGCCTGCGTGAGCCTGATTGCGCATCACGGTAGGACGATCCAGGTCGCGGTAGTTAACCGAAGGGGCTTCCTGACGAGCGGCAGCAGGCTGAGCCTGAGACGGCTGGGCAGTTTGCAGCGTGTTGTCGATAACCTTGACCGGCTTCTCGATTTTCGCGCCCAGACCTGTTGCAACCACAGTCACGTGCAGCTCGTCGCGCATGTCCGGATCGATAACAGTACCGACCTTGACCATTGCGTGCTCAGAGGCGAACGCTTCGATGATGCTACCCACGTCCGAGTACTCACCCAGAGACAGGTCAGGACCGGCAGTGATGTTGACCAGGATGCCGCGAGCGCCCTGCAGGTTGACGTCTTCGAGCAGCGGGTTACGAATGGCTGCTTCAGTCGCTTCACGTGCACGGTTCGGACCGCTGGCGCAGCCAGTGCCCATCATCGCCATACCCATTTCGCTCATCACGGTACGTACGTCGGCGAAGTCGACGTTGATCATGCCCGGACGCTTGATGATGTCGGAGATACCGCGAACGGCACCGGCCAGAACATCGTCTGCCTTGGCGAAAGCCGACAGCAGGCTGGCGTCTTTACCGAGGATGGTCAGCAGCTTCTCGTTAGGAATGGTGATCAACGAGTCGACGCTTTCGGACAACATGCGGATGCCTTCATCGGCGATCTGCATACGCTTGCGACCTTCGAACGGGAACGGACGAGTCACCACCGCTACGGTGAGGATGCCCATTTCCTTGGCCACTTCAGCAATGATCGGAGCTGCACCGGTACCGGTACCGCCGCCCATGCCAGTGGTGATGAAAACCATGTTGGTGCCCTGCAGAACTTCTGCAATGCGCTCACGATCTTCCAGAGCAGCCTGACGACCTACTTCAGGGTTGGCGCCAGCGCCAAGACCTTTGGTAACGCCAGTACCCAGTTGCAGGATGGTACGCGCGCCGATGTTTTTCAGCGCTTGAGCATCGGTGTTCGCGCAGATGAATTCCACGCCTTCGATGTTGCTCTTGACCATGTGATTAACGGCGTTGCCGCCACCACCACCCACACCGATAACTTTGATTACCGGGCTTTGCGGGACGTTGTCTACGAGTTCGAACATTTTCCCTCTCCTTTCATTCTCTAGTTTTTTTGCCTGGTGCCCACTGCTGCCATTACTGCTTTGAGGCTTAGAAGTTGCCTTGCACCCAGCGCTTGAAGCGTTCAAGCACTGGAGCTTTAGGCTCATCTCCATAGCCGCTACTGCTACTACTGATGCCAGACAAAGAGAAACCGTCAGACTGCTTTTGCAGGCCGTACAGCAACAAGCCGACACCGGTGGAATAAATCGGGTTACGCACGACATCTGCGAGCCCTTTGACGCTATGCGGCACACCCAGGCGCACCGGCATATGGAAGATTTCTTCGGCCAGTTCGACCGCGCCTTCCATTTTCGAGGTACCACCGGTCAGCACTATGCCGGCCGGGATAAGATCTTCGTAGCCACTGCGACGCAGTTCCGCCTGAATCAGGGTGAACAGTTCGTCGTAGCGTGGCTCGACCACTTCGGCCAGCGCCTGACGCGACAGCTCGCGCGGTGGACGGTCGCCGACGCTTGGCACTTTGATGGTTTCACCGGCACCGGCCAGCTTGGCCAGGGCGCAGGCGTAACGGATCTTGATTTCTTCGGCGTATTGCGTCGGTGTACGCAACGCCATAGCGATGTCATTGGTGACTTGATCACCGGCAATCGGGATCACCGCTGTATGGCGAATCGCACCCTCGGTGAAGATCGCGATGTCGGTCGTGCCGCCACCGATATCCACCAGACACACGCCCAGCTCTTTTTCGTCGTCGGTCAGAACCGAATAGGCCGAAGCGAGCTGTTCCAGAATGATGTCGTCAATTTCCAGACCACAGCGACGCACGCACTTCTCGATGTTTTGCGCGGCGTTCACTGCGCAGGTCACCACGTGCACTTTGGCTTCCAGACGTACGCCCGACATGCCCAGTGGCTCGCGAACGCCTTCCTGGTTATCGATCACGTAATCCTGCGGCAAGGTGTGCAGCACGCGCTGATCAGCCGGAATCGCAACCGCCTGAGCAGCGTCAAGTACACGCTCCAGGTCCGCCGAGCTGACTTCACGATCACGGATCGCGACGATGCCGTGGGAGTTCAGGCTGCGAATGTGGTTGCCCGCCACGCCGACGAACGCCGAGTGAATACGGCAGCCCGCCATCAGTTGGGCTTCCTCCACTGCGCGCTGGATCGACTGCACGGTGGACTCGATATTCACCACCACGCCCTTCTTCAGGCCGCGGGATGGATGGGTACCGATGCCGACGATTTCCAGCGTGCCATCGGCCGCGACTTCGCCTACCAGCGCCACCACCTTGGAGGTGCCGATATCCAAGCCAACGATCATTTTGCCGCTTTGCACGTTTGCCATGGTCCTGCCTCTTGTCAATTCTTCGCGACGGCGGGTTTGTCCGTCGGGGGCGCTGCCTGCTCGCGCCACCCGACGGCAAGGCCGTTGGAGTAACGCAGATCGACGCGCGCAATATTCGTGATCTGTTCTTTAAGCGTTTTGTCGTAAATGGCGATAAAACGGCGCATTTTTTCTACAAGGTGATCGCGTCCCAGCAACAGCTCGATACCGGGTCCCGCACTGCCCGCCCCCGTGGTCAAAAACCAGCTGCCACGTTCACGTAATTCCAGCCGAGCGATGGAAAACCCCATTGGGCGCAACATCTGACTCAACACCTGATACTGCTGCATCACCTGCTGCTGGGCCCGCTGCGGGCCAAACAATTGCGGCAGGTGTTCGTAATTGGCCAGCTCGCGTGGTGTAAATGCTTCGCCCTGATTGTTGAGCAAAGCTTCATCACCCCAGCGCGCCACCGGCAGTTGCTCCTCAAGACGGATCACTACTTGATCCGGCCATACACGCCGTACTTCTGCGTGAGCAATCCATGGCATCTTTTCCAGCTCGCTGCGCATGGCAGCAAGGTCGATGGTGAAGAAGCTCGCCGCGACATAAGGCGCGATCCGCTGCTGCACCGCCTGCTGGCTGATATAGCTCAGGTCGCCCTGAACGTTGATCTTGGTGATGGGCCGGTCCGCATAAGGCAGCAACCGCTGTGCGCCCTCGTAAACGCCGTAGCCCAGCGCAACCATCAATATCAACCAACCCAGCTTCTTGAAGAAACCGCCTACTTTGGCTTTCGGCACACGCGCCGAAAGCGGCTCTCTGGTCACCGTGCGACTGGCACCACGCGGCACCGGCTTGCGGCCGGATGCTGGAGGCTGATGACGCGCCGTCGCGTTCATGACTTAACCTCGCGCCTGGACGCTGTCGGCCAGAATCGCCAACACCAGTTGCTGAAAATCCAGACCTGCAGCACGGGCCGCCATCGGCACCAGACTGTGGTCGGTCATTCCCGGTACGGTGTTCACTTCCAGCAGCCAGAACTTGCCGTTTGCGTCCTGCATGACATCAGTACGCGCCCAGCCGGTAACGCCAACGGCTTCGCACGCGCGAGCGGTCAGTTGTTTGAGTTCCTGTTCCTTGGTGTCATCGAGCCCGCACGGAATCCGATACTGGGTATCGTCAGCCAGGTACTTGGCGTCGTAGTCGTAAAAGCTGTGAGGAGTGCCCAGGCCGATGGGAGGCAATACCTGGCCACGCAGGGATGCGATGGTGAACTCCGGACCTTGAATCCATTGCTCAACCAAAACTTGCGAATCGTAGGTACTGGCGGCTTTCCACGCGACGATCAATTCCTCGACGCTGGTCACCTTCGCCATACCGATACTGGAACCTTCATGAGCCGGTTTGACGATCAAAGGCAGGCCCAGTTCCGCGGCTGCTGAAATACAATCCGATTCACTGCCAAGCACTGCGTGCAAAGGCGTTGGCAGGCCAAGACTCTGCCAGACCTGCTTGGTCCGCAGCTTGTCCATAGCCAGCGCAGAAGCCAGCACGCCGCTGCCGGTGTAAGGAATATCCAGACACTCCAACAGGCCTTGCATGGTGCCGTCTTCGCCACCGCGTCCGTGCAGGACAATGAACGCACGATCAATCTTTTCACTGACCAGACGCTGCAGGAAATCGTCGCCGACATCGATGCCGAATGCATCGACACCGGCACTCTGCAACGCTTGCAACACCGCTTGCCCGGACTTCAGGGAAACCGGGCGCTCAGCACTCTTGCCACCGAACAGCACGGCAACGCGGCCGAACGATTTCGGCTCCAGCGTCGAGAGCAGGGACGATTGCAGTGGCGCAGTCATTTCAGCTTCCCTTCAGTAGGCGCAATGACGGCTCCCACGAACAACGGGCTTCTCAACAATTGCGGAGCCAGCCCGCCGATATCACCAGCGCCCTGGCACAGCAGGATGTCGCCCGCACGCAGCAGAGGCTTGACCAACGGCGCCAGCTCGACGCCGCGATCAATGTAGATAGGGTCCAGTTGACCACGCTGACGGATGCTGTGGCACAGGTTGCGGCTGTCCGCCCCCGGAATTGGCTCTTCGCCTGCCGGATAGACTTCCATCAGCAACAGCACGTTGGCCTCGGCCAGTACTTGCACGAAATCGTCGTACAGATCACGAGTCCGGCTAAAGCGGTGAGGCTGATAAACCATGACCAGACGACGGTCCGGCCAGCCGCCACGAACAGCGTTGATCACTGCAGCAACTTCGCGAGGGTGGTGACCGTAGTCATCAACCAGCATGACGTTGCCACCTTCGACCGGCAACTCGCCATAAACCTGGAAACGTCGACCAACACCCTGGAAGCCCGACAGGCCCTGGACAATGGCTTCGTCACTGACGCCTTCATCCGTAGCAATAGCGATGGTTGCCAGCGAATTAAGTACGTTGTGGTTGCCCGGCATGTTCACCGACACGTCCAGCGGCTCACGGTCGCGACGTAATACGGTGAAGAACGTCAGCATGCCTTCCTGGCGCACGTTGATAGCGCGCACGTCGGCCGTTTCGCTGAAGCCGTAGGTCACGGTTGGACGCTTGACCTGTGGCAGGATTTCACGCACGACCGGATCATCGATACACACCACCGCCAGACCATAGAAAGGCAGGTTGTGGAGAAACTCGACGAAGGTTTTCTTCAACTTGTTGAAGTCGCCTTCATAGGTCGCCATGTGATCGGCGTCGATGTTGGTGACCACTGCAACCAATGGCTGCAGATGCAGGAAGCTGGCATCGCTTTCATCGGCTTCGGCAATCAGGTAGCGACTGGTGCCCAGCTGCGCATTGGTACCGGCAGCGTTCAGACGACCACCGATCACGAATGTCGGGTCCAGACCACCGGCCGCGAACACCGAAGCGATGAGGCTGGTAGTGGTAGTTTTGCCATGCGTACCGGCAACGGCGATACCGTGGCGATAACGCATCAGCTCAGCCAGCATCTCGGCACGCGGCACCACCGGGATACGACGTTCAAGAGCAGTCGCCACTTCCGGGTTCGAAGTGTTCACGGCACTGGAAACAACCAGCACGTCAGCGCCGACGGTGTTTTCTGCGCGATGGCCGATGAAGATGTGCGCACCAAAGGACTCCAGGCGCTCGGTCACCGGGGAGGCCTTCAGGTCGGAACCGGAGACTTCATAACCCAGGTTCAACAAGACTTCGGCAATCCCGCACATACCCACGCCGCCGATACCGACGAAGTGGATGCGACGGATACGGCGCATTTCCGGCTGTGGCATGGCGCGTTGATTCTCAACCATTAGCCACCTCCAGGCAGATATCTACAACGGTATTGGTTGCATCAGGCTTGGCCAGCCGGCGGGCGGTGCGCGCCATTGTGTTGAGTTGTTCGGGTTGCATCAAAACCTCTTTCAGACGCGCCGCCATATCGGCTGCGTCAGTTGTCGCTTGTGGCATGACGAAGGCTGCGCCCTCGTGAGCCAGATAGTCGGCGTTACGGGACTGGTGATCGTCGATCGCATGGGGCAATGGCACCAACAGCGAGGGCAGTCCGGCCGCCGCCAATTCACTGATGGTCAGCGCGCCTGCGCGACAGACCACCAGGTCGGCCCAGCCATAGGCTTGGGCCATGTCTTTGATGAACGGGGCGACCTGCGCCTCGACACCGGCAGCGCGATAACGCTCTGAGGTGATTTCGTCGTGATTCTTGCCAGCCTGATGAAACACTTCAGGCCGAAACTCCGCAGGCACCTGCGAAAGGGCCTCGGGTAATAATTTGTTCAGTGGCTCGGCACCGAGGCTGCCACCCAATACCAGCAAGCGCGCCTTGCGCCCGGCCAGCGCCTGACGCGGTGTTTCCAGAAACAGCTCGGCACGTACCGGGTTACCCGTAGTGCGGCGTTTTTCGGAAGCTGCGAAGGTGTTCGGGAACGCCTCACATACACGGCTGGCGAACGAGGCCAGACTGCGATTGGCAGTACCCGCAACCGCGTTCTGCTCATGAATGATCAAAGGTACTTTGCCCAGCTTCGCGGCAAGGCCGCCTGGACCGGTGACATAACCACCGAAGCCCACTACGCAAACCGGCTTGAGCTCACGCACGACTTTACGAGCCTGCATCAACGCTTTGAGCAACATCAGAGGTGCCTTGAGCAAGGAAAGTCGACCCTTGCCGCGCAAACCGGTGACGTTGATCAGGTGCAGAGCAAACCCGGCCTGTGGCACCAGTTCGTTCTCGATGCCCCGAGGCGTACCGAGCCAATGCACCTTGTAACCACGGGCCTGAAACTCGCGCGCGCAGGCCAGCGCCGGGAATACATGTCCGCCGGTGCCGCCAGCCATGATCAGCACGTTAGCGTCCATGATTAGGCTCCTCGGCGAAGTCACTTTCATTGAATTCCGCTTCTTCGCTGCCCATGTTGTTGCGCGATTCCCACTCGATCCGCAACAGCAGACCCAGGCTTGCGCAGCAGATCACCAACGAGCTGCCGCCGTAGCTGAGAAACGGCAGGGTCAGACCCTTGGTTGGCAACAGGCCGACGTTCACACCAATATTGATCAGGAACTGGCCGATCCACAGGAAGGCCAGGCCGTAAGCCACGTAAGCGCCGAAGAACTGCTTGGCGCGCTCGGCCCACATGCCGATGTACATGGCGCGGATACTGACGAACACGAATAGCGCGACGGTCAACAACGAACCCACTACGCCCAGTTCTTCAGCGAGTACCGAGAACACGAAGTCAGTGTGGGCTTCAGGCAGATAGAACTGCTTCTGCACGCTGTTGCCCAGACCAACGCCCAGCCACTCTCCACGTCCAAACGCGATCAGAGCCTGAGTCAACTGGTAGCCGGAACCGAACTGGTCGGACCATGGGTCGGTGAAGGTAATCAGACGCGCCATCCGATACGGTTGAGCCTGAACCAGCACGAACACCGCGCCAACCGCCAGGGCAACCATCAGACTGAAACGGAACAGCCCTACGCCACCGAGGAAGAGCATCGCAGCCGCTGCGCCCATCATCACGACGGTGGCACCGAAGTCCGGCTCCATGAGCAACAGACCGGCCATTGGCAGCAGGACGATGAATGGCTTGAAGAAGCCCATCCAGCTTTCGCGAACTTCCTGCTGGCGACGAATCAGGTAACCGGCGAGGAAAATCACCACGAAGACCTTGGCGATCTCCGAAGGCTGAACGTTGAACATGCCAAAGCCGATCCAGCGCATCGAGCCGTTTACCTCACGGCCAACACCCGGTATCAGCACCATGACAAGCAGACCAAATGCGCCCAACAGCATCATCCAGCCCAAACGCTGCCAGGTGGCGACCGGAATCATCATGGTCAAGCCACAGGCGAAGATGCCGATAATCATGTAGATCAAATGGCGAGTCATCATGTAGAGGGTGTTGCCGGAGTTCACCGCCGCCACTTCCGAGGAAGCAGAGGTGATCATCACCAGACCCAGGCCCAGCAACGCCAGGCAGCCCGCCAGCATCGGGAAGTCGACATCAATGCCACGGCCGCTGATGATCGGGGACGGGAAAGGCTTGATTACGCCGAAGATCATGACAAGTCCCCCACGGCTTGCGCGAACAGACGACCGCGCTCTTCGTAGTTCTTGAACATGTCGAAACTGGCGCACGCCGGAGACAGCAGAACGGCGTCGCCCGCCTGCGCAATATCGGCGCAGCGCAAAACAGCGTCTTCAAGCGTTGCAACCCGGATCAGTTCTACGCCATCGCCCAACGCCTGCGCGATCAGCTCGGCGTCGCGGCCGATGAGCACCACAGCGCGGCAGTTGGCAGCAACCGGCGCACGCAGACCACTGAAATCGGCACCCTTGCCATCACCGCCGGCAATCAGCACCAGTTTGCCGTCGATGTCTGCACCGAGGCCTTCAATGGCAGCCAGTGCGGCACCCACGTTGGTGGCTTTGGAGTCATCGTAATAGCTCACGCCATTGCGCTCACGCAGCCATTGGCAACGATGCTCCAGGCCGCCAAAAGTGCGCAGGCTGGACAGCATGGCGTCCATCGGCAAACCGACAGCGTGGCCCAGCGCAAGCGCAGCCAGAGCATTGGACTGATTATGAGCGCCACGGATTTTCAATTCGCGTACAGGCATCAGGTTGTCGAACTGGAAGGCGAGATATTTTTCGCCGTCTTCTTCGCGCAAACCAAAGCCATGGAAGTCGGGTTTGTTCAGGCCAAAAGTCCAGCACGGCAGACCTTCACCAATCAACGGCCGGGTCAGGACGTCCTGACGGTTGACCACCACCTGACGAGCGCCACGAAATACACGGTGCTTGGCGAGATGGTAAGCAGGCAAACCGCTGTAACGGTCCATGTGGTCTTCACTGATGTTCAGCACGGTCGCCACTTCTGCGCCGAGCTGATCAGTGGTTTCCAGTTGGAAGCTGGAGAGCTCCATCACGTAGAGTTCGACATCGTCGCTGAGCAGATCCAGCGCGGGCGTACCCAGATTACCGCCGACCGCCACACGCTTGCCCGACGCCGCAGCCATCTCGCCGACCAGCGTGGTCACGGTGCTTTTCGCGTTGGAGCCAGTGATCGCAATGATCGGGGCCTTGGCGTAACGGGCAAACAACTCGATATCGCCGGACAGCTTCACACCACGCGCAGCGGCTTGCTGCAACGCCGGGGTCGCCAGTGCGAGACCCGGGCTCACGTAAAGCTCGTTGGCACGGCACAGGAATTCAACGTCCAGTTCGCCACAACGCACATCCACCTGCGGATAGTCACGACGCAAAGTCGCCAGCTCCGGTGGATTTTCCCGCGTATCGGCCACGGCAAAGGACACGCCCCGGCTCGCCAGGAAGCGAACCAGGGACATGCCGCTCTTGCCGAGGCCGACAATGATGCGGAAATGGTCTGAAGCGATAAGAGACACTCGTTCTACCTCAGTTTCAGCGTGGCAAGGCCGATCAACACGAGAATCACGGTAATGATCCAGAAGCGGACGATCACACGCGGCTCGGGCCAGCCTTTGAGTTCAAAGTGGTGGTGGATCGGAGCCATGCGGAAAACGCGGCGGCCGGTCAATTTAAAGGATGCAACCTGAATGACGACTGACAGGGTTTCCATCACGAACACGCCGCCCATGATGAACAGGACGATTTCCTGACGAACGATGACGGCAATGGTGCCCAGCGCTGCACCGAGTGCCAGCGCGCCCACATCGCCCATGAAGACCTGAGCCGGGTAGGTGTTGAACCACAGGAAGCCAAGCCCGGCACCGATCAATGCCCCACAGAACACAATCAGTTCACCCGCGCCTGGTACATAGGGGATCAGCAGGTATTCAGCGAATTTCACGTTACCTGACAGGTAGCAGAAGATGCCCAGCGCGCCACCCACCAGAACCGTTGGCAGAATCGCCAGACCGTCCAGGCCGTCGGTCAGGTTGACCGCGTTACTGGAGCCCACGATCACGAAGTAGGTCAGCACGATAAAGCCGATGCCCAACGCAATACTGGCGTCTTTGAACATCGGAATAATCAGCGTGGTTTCCACAGCCGAAGGCGCGGTTACGTACAGGAAGATAGCCGCGCACAAGCCAAATACCGACTGCCAGAAATACTTCCAGCGGCTCGGCAGGCCTTTAGAGTTCTTTTCAATGACCTTGCGGTAATCGTCCACCCAGCCAATGCCGCCGAATAGCAATGTCACCAGCAGCACCACCCAGACATAGCGGTTGCTCAGGTCAGCCCAGAGCAAAGTGCTGATACCAATGGAAGACAGAATCAACGCCCCGCCCATGGTCGGCGTACCGGATTTGGACAGGTGAGACTGTGGCCCGTCATTACGAACGGACTGGCCGATTTGGCGCATCTGCAATGCACGGATCATCCAGGGACCCAGGCACAGCGAGAGCGACAATGCAGTGAGCACGCCGAGAATCCCGCGCAGGGTCAGGTATTGGAAGACCGCGAAGCCTTTGTGGAACTGTTGCAGAAACTCGGCCAGCAGCAGCAGCATTAATGTGTCTCCAGGCTAGAACCGCAGAGGGCGGCAACGACGTTTTCCATCGCAGCGCTCCGCGAGCCCTTGATCAAAATAGTGGTTTGAGGATCCTGTTCGGCGCCCAGCGCAGCGATCAGGTCAGTCTGATTGGCAAAATGGCGCGCATGCTCACCGAAGGCACTGACCGCGTGGGCCATCAACGGACCAACGGCATACAGCGCGGAGACCTTGCCAGAGGCATAGGCACCGACGTCGCGATGACCTTGTTCGGCCCAGTCGCCCAGCTCGCCGATATCACCGAGGACCAACACGGTACGGCCGGAAAAACCGGTGAGAATATCTACGGCAGCATTGATGGAGCTCGGATTCGCGTTGTAGGTGTCATCGATAACGCGCACGCCATTAAGACCGAGCTGCGCAACAGTGCGACCTTTGACTGGCTGCACAGCATTGAGCCCGGCGACGATGCCGTTCAGATCGACGCCCATGGCGTGACCTGCAGCCGCCGCGGCCAACGCATTGGCCACATTGTGCGTACCCAGCAGATTGAGCTGCACCGCTGCCGAGCCCAGTGGGCTATTCAGCATGAAGCCAGGGCAACCCCGAGCATCAAGGCTCAGTTCCTGAGCATGGAAATCGGCGCTTTGATCAGCGATCGCGAAGCTCACGATGCGGCGATCACCTGCGCGGGCTGCCCAGATCGGGAAAGCCTTGTCTTCTTTATTAAGAACAGCGACGCCAAAGCTATCGAGTCCTTCGAGAATTTCGCCTTTGGCTTCGACAATTTTGTCTGGCCCGCCAAACTCGCCAACGTGAGCCGTGCCCGCATTAGTAATCAGCGCGACGTGAGGCTTGGTCAGACTGACAGTGAACGCGATTTCGCCCACACGAGAGGCGCCCATTTCGATGACGGCAGCCGAGTACTCAGGCGCCAGTTCAAGGAGGGTCAACGGAACGCCAAGCTCGTTGTTCAGGTTGCCACGGGTAGCCAGAACCGGCCCGCGAGTGCGCATCACGCTGGCGAGCATTTCTTTAACCGTGGTTTTGCCGCTGGAGCCTGTAATCGCTGCAACGGGTCTGTCGACAAACGCATTGCGATTGAGCGCACCCAGTTGGGCGAGCGCCTTGCGGGTATCGAGCACCACCAGTTGCGGCAATGCGGCATCCGGGATTTCACGCTCGACCAATGCACCTACCGCGCCTTTGGCGGCGACTTGTTCCAGGTAATCATGACCGTCAAAACGCGGCCCCGTCAGTGCCACGAACAGTTGACCCGGCTTGATAGCGCGGCTGTCGATGCTCACGCCATCAAAAGTACGATCATCGCCCACGAGACGCGCATCGAGCACTGTGGTCAATTCACTGAGAGATAACGGCCTAAGCATTCGTCACCCCCCATACGGCCAACGCCTTGGCAGCCTCTTCCAGATCGGAGAATGGCTGGCGCTGATCGTTGATTTCCTGATAGTCCTCGTGACCTTTGCCTGCGAGCACAATCACGTCGCTGGCTTCAGCGCTGGCGATGATTTCGGCAATTGCCTGACCACGGCCTTCGACGAAACGAACGTTGTGCGCAGCGCTGAAACCTTGACGAATGTCATCGAATATCTGCGCTGAAGCTTCTGTACGAGGATTGTCATCAGTAACAAGGACGCAATCAGCCAGACGCTCAACGACTTCCGCCATCAGCGGACGCTTGCCGCGATCACGATCACCGCCGCAGCCGAACAGGCACAACAAGCGGCCTTTGGCGTGCGGGCGCAAAGCGGTCAGTACTTTTTCCAGAGCATCCGGAGTGTGGGCATAGTCGACCACCACCAGCGGCTTATCACCGCCGCCCAAACGCTGCATGCGCCCCACCGGACCTTCCAGCTTCGGCAGAACTTTAAGAATCTCGTCCAGGGCATAATCCAGGCCGAGCAAGGCGCCTACTGCGCCGAGTACGTTGCTCAGGTTGAATCGACCCAACAAACTGCTGCGCAACAGGTGTTGACCCTGCGGCGTGACCAGTGTGGCGCGAACACCTTCGTCATCGAATTTCGCATCACGGCAATACAGATAAGCGCTGGAATCTTCCAGGCTATAAGTAATGAGACGGGACTCGCGCTTTTCAGCCGCCAGCGTACGACCGAAATCATCGTCGATATTGATCACGCGGCAACGCAGATCAGACCAGGCGAACAGCTTGGCCTTGGCCGCGCCGTAGGCTTCCATCGTGCCGTGGTAGTCAAGATGGTCACGGGACAGGTTGGTCAACACGGCGACATCAAAAGCCAGAGCGGTTGCACGCCCCTGGTCAAGACCATGAGACGAAACTTCGATTGCGATCGCACGTGCACCGGCCTTCTTCAGGTCAGACAACGTCGCCTGCACCGCGATAGGGTCAGGGGTGGTGTGTCGACCGCTTTGCAGTGAACCGTAAAATCCAGTACCCAACGTGCCGACGATGCCGCAATGCTGCCCCAGCAGATCCAGCGCTTGCGCGACCAGTTGGGTGACACTGGTTTTGCCATTAGTGCCCGTCACGCCAACCATGTTGAGGCTGCGGCTCGGATCACCATAAAAACGCCCGGCAATATCCGACAACTGGGCAGCAAGACCTCTGACCGGAATCATTGGCACGTCGGTGATCGGCAGTACTTTCGCACCTTCGACTTCATAGGCCACTGCTGCGGCCCCATGCGCCAGAGCGTCGACGATATGATCGCGGCCGTCAGAGCGGCCACCGGGGACGGCGAGAAACAAATCGCCGCCGCGCACTTTACGGCTGTCCAGCGTCAGCTCGCGAATCATCAGATCGCTGGAAGCGTGGGCGAAAATCTTGTTCAGGCTGGACGACATCAACCACGCCCTCCTTTAACGACTGGAGCTGCATTGACCTGCTCTACGGGAATCGGAGCGAGGTTGTCAGGTGTCACGTTCATCAGACGCAAGGTGCCGGACATAACCTTGCTGAACACAGGCGCCGATACCAGACCGCCGTAGTAACCGCCCTTGCTTGGTTCATCAATGACGACAACCACGGCGTAGCGCGGATTGCTCATCGGACCGAAGCCCGCGAACAGCGAGCGATAGGAGTTTTCTGCGTAGCCCTTGGTACCGACCGACGTTTTACGTGCCGTACCACTCTTGCCTGCTACGTGATACGAAGGGACACGTGCGCGATAAACACCACGAGAATCTTCAATCACTGCCTGCAGCATGGTTTGCAGGGTCTTGGCGGTCGGCTCCGGAATAGCCTGGGTTGCTACCGGCGGCTTGTCGCTTTTCAAAATGGTCAGCGGCACGATGCGGCCGTTGTTGGCGATGGCCGCATAGGCGTGCACCAGTTGCAGCGCCGTGACGGACAAACCGTAGCCGTAAGATAGCGTTGCAGTTTCAGCCTTGCGCCACTCACGATAATTCGGCAAGTTACCGACACGCTCACCCGGGAAGCCCAGGCCGGTGTACTGCCCCAGGCCCACGCGCTGCATGGCCTGGAAAATCGCTTCACCACCAACGTCAAACGCGACCTTACTCATGCCGACGTTACTGGAGTTGATCAGGATGCCGGTCAGGTCGAGAACCGGACCTTCAGTCTTGGTCACGTCGCGGATCGTGTATTTGCCAATCTGCAAGGTGCCGGGATAAACCTCAACCTTGTCAGTCGGTTTCCAGCGACCACTGTCGAGCGCGGCGGTCATGGAGATCGGCTTCATGGTCGAACCAGGTTCGAACACGTCAATGATCGCCCGGTTACGCATGGCTGCCGGAACCATGGTGCGACGGTTGTTCGGGTTGTAAGTCGGGAAGTTGACCATGGCCAAAACTTCGCCGGTCTTGACGTCCATGATGACCATGCTGCCGGCCTTGGCTTCGTTCTCGACGATTGCATTACGCAGTTCGCGAGTGGCCAGATATTGCAGGCGTAGATCAATGGACAACGCCACGGTCTTTCCAGCCTTGGCGTTTTTGGTGACCTGAACGTCTTTAATCAGTCGTCCTCGCCGATCCTTGATGACCTGTCTTTTCCCGGGAACACCCGCGAGCCAGTCGTCATAGGCCAGCTCGACACCTTCGCGACCGTGGTCGTCGAGGTCAGTGAAGCCAACCATGTGGGCGGTCACGTCACCAGCAGGATAAAAGCGGCGGAACTCTTCAATGCCGTAAACGCCTGGCACTTTCAGATCAAGCACAGCCTGACCATGCTCAGGCGTCAGGCCGCGGACCAGATAGATGAATTCCTTACCGGCCTGCGAGTCCAGGCGCTCAGCCAGGGCCTTGGGATCCTGCCCCAACGCGGTAGCCAGAACAGCCCACTTGCTTTTATCCAGCTGCATTTCTTTCGGGTTGGCCCACAAGGTCGTCACCGGCGTACTGACAGCCAAAGGCTCGCCATTACGATCGGTAATCAGACCACGGTGTGCCGGAATGGGAATATGCCGAAGACTGCGCGCATCACCCTGCTCCTTGAGGAACGTGTGATCGACCACTTGCAGGTCGATGATCCGCCAGCAAATAGCTGCGACCAATGCCAGCAACAAGCCGACAACGACGCGAAAACGCCATGGGTAAAGTGCGCCGTCTAGCTTCATCATGGCGCCACCATCCGCACTTCCGCTGCGCTAGGGATGCGCATCTTCAGTTGTTCAGTGGCGAGGGTTTCGATACGGCTGTGGGCGGTCCAGGTGCTCTGTTCGAGAATCAGACGGCCCCATTCAGCCTGCGCCTTGTCACGAATGCTCAGCTCTGAGTACAGCGAATTGAGCAACTGACGATTCCAGTGGGCACTGTAGGAAACACCAATCGCCGAAACGAGGACGGCGAGAAACAGCAGCAGCATGAAGAAGCTGCCGCCTGGTAAAGGCTTGAGGAACTGACGGCTCACCTGAGCTTCTCCGCGACACGCATGACAGCGCTGCGCGAGCGTGGATTGGCTTTGGTTTCTTCGTCCGAGGCGAATTGTGCTTTGCCGATGAGTTTGATCTTCGGCTCAAAGGCCTTGTACTGGATCGGCAAGTTGCGCGGCATATTGTCCGCTTCACCCTTGACGAGTTTGCGCATGAACAGTTTTACGATGCGGTCTTCAAGGGAGTGGAAGCTGATGACAACCAGGCGCCCGCCCACTTCCAGCGCTTCAAGCGCAGCTTCAAGACCCGCTTCAAGGTCGCCCAGCTCGTTATTGACATGAATGCGCAGGCCCTGAAAAGCACGTGTCGCCGGATTCTTGCCTTTTTCCCAGGCCGGGTTGGCGACCTTGAGTACTTCAGCCAGATCAGCCGTGCGCTCGAAAGGCTGCACTTCACGGCGTGCAACGACAGCACCAGCCATACGCTTGGCGAAACGCTCTTCGCCATATTCCTTGAATACACGGGCAATTTCTTCGACGGGTGCAGTGGCGATGAACTCGGCAGCGCTGACGCCACGGGTCGGGTCCATGCGCATATCCAGCGGGCCGTCGTTCATGAAGCTGAAGCCGCGCTCAGGATCATCAAGCTGTGGCGAGGAAACACCGAGATCCAGAAGAATCCCACTGACCTTGCCCGCAATGCCGCGTGCTTGAGCCTCCGAGCCCAGTTCAGCGAAGCTGCGCTGCACAATGACAAAGCGGCCGTCTTCGGCCGCTAGCGCTTGCCCGGTGGCAATTGCTTGAGGATCTTTGTCGAATCCTAGCAATCGGCCATCAGGGCCAAGCTTCTCCAATACGAGTCGGCTATGTCCGCCGCGCCCGAAAGTGCCGTCCATATAGCAGCCATCAGCACGCACCGCGAGAGCCTCTACGGCTTCGTCGAGCAGTACGGTGATGTGGGTAAAGCCGCTATTCATAGTCACAGGATCAGATCACGTAATTCATCAGGCATCGCGCCCGGTTGTTGAATGGCCGCCAGATCCGCATCAGCAAGAGCGTTCCAGGCGTCCTCGTCCCACAGTTGAAACTTATTGAGCTGGCCTACTAACATCACGCGCTTATCCAATTTGGCATATTCACGAAGACGCGGCGGAACCAGGAAACGCCCACTCCCATCCAGCTCCAGATCAACCGCATTACCAATCAGCAAACGCTGCAGGCGGCGGTTTTCTTCGCGGAAAGTAGCGAGCTCACGCAATTTCGCCTCGATCAGCTCCCATTCGGAGAGCGGATAAAGGCATAAGCAAGGGTCTACAGCATCAATGGTCACGATCAATTGCCCGGCGCTACGCGAATCCAACTCGTCACGGTACCGGCTCGGCATAGCGAGACGGCCCTTTGCATCGAGATTGATTGCGTTGGCACCACGAAACACAGGCGCTTTCTCCGAATTCTAGCTTTTTGCGTTAAAAAAACCCACTTCGCGCCACTTTCTGCCACTTGCGCACACTATAGGAACCCGCCCACCACACAGTCAAGGCACGGTCTTAAGGAAAACCCTTACATAACTGGGATTTAGGAGCGATATCGGACGGTTAGCGCGAATTTCAGGAGGGGTCTTACGGAAAATTCCGACACAGCTCAAAACGCTGCAGCGCGAACTTAAAGTGATTTGTGAGGTTTAAGATTTTTTTGGTATTACGGAGGGTGTAATACAGCTGAAACGAGAGGGGAGAAAAAAGGTGGAGAGTCGATCTATAAGCCGGGTTCTGTCGAGGACAGTCATTCCTCTACGACGGCCATCACTGGACGTCTTTAGCAACCTACCCGGTTCCAGCGCGGGCCACGCCTAGGAACCCTATTTGGTCTTGCTCCGAGTGGGGTTTACCTTGACCACGAACTGTTGCCAGACGCGCGGTGCGCTCTTACCGCACCTTTTCACCCTTACCGGCGCCGAAGCGCTTAGGCGGTTATTTTCTGTGGCACTTTCCGTAGGCTCACGCCTCCCAGGCGTTACCTGGCACTCCGCCCTATGGAGCCCGGACTTTCCTCCCCCCCTTAATTGCGAACAATAAGAGGCAGCGACTGTCCAATCGACTCTCCGCCGACAAGGTTAGCGGCACAGCTACCTCAGAACAAGCTTTAATACGTCGCGAACTCGGGTTGCAGGGATTTATTCGCCCTTTTGCTTGTCCAGAGCCACCTGATAAAGCAGATTTTTACGCACACCGGTAATTTCCGCTGCCAGGGCTGCGGCACGCTTGAGCGGCATCTCTGCAAGCAGGAGATCCAGAATCCGTCGCGCCTCGCTACCGATGACGTCTTCATCTTCCGGCTCGGTCCAGCCCGCCACCAACACCACACACTCGCCACGCTGCTGATTGCTGTCGCTTTCGACAAATTCACGCAGCTCAGCGAGCGGCAACCCTTTGAGGGTTTCGAAGGTTTTAGTCAGCTCGCGGGCCAGCAATGCAGGTCGCTGCGCACCGAAGACCAGTTCCAGATCCTGCAGACATTCAAGAATACGATGCGGCGCTTCATAGAAGATCAGGGTGCGTGGCTCTTCTTTAAGCAGCTCCAGGCGAGCGCGACGGCCTACAGCCTTGGCAGGCAAGAAACCCTCGAAAATAAAACGATCAGACGGCAGACCAGCCGCCGAGAGCGCAGCAATCAACGCGCAGGCACCTGGCACCGGGACGACTGCAATACCCGCAGCGCGAGCCTGACGCACCAGGTGATACCCAGGATCAGAGATCAGTGGCGTCCCCGCATCGGAGATCAGCGCAACATCATCGCCCGCCAGCAGACGAGTAATAAACCGACTGCCCTCTTCGCGTTCGTTATGCTCGTGACACGCAGCCAATGGCGTTGATATGCCGAAATGCTGCATCAATCGTGATGAGTGGCGCGTATCCTCGGCGGCAATCAGCGCCACCTCGCGCAAGACCTTCAATGCCCGCACGCTCATGTCATCCAGATTGCCGATTGGCGTGGCCACTACATAAAGCGAGCCCGCGGCGGAATTCAAAGCAACTGGAGCAGTCAAAGCGCAGACCTCATGATTTGTTACCCTTCAGGGCGAAGGTCATCATTGTACAGACTACGACCGCGACCAATGACTCGCAGACTCAAGGAAGACCTGAAAAAGGGAGGAAAAGTCATGATTGGCGCCCGATATCTGCCAGCGCAACATTTCGTAAAGGCCGTATTACCTCGTGTAATCAGGCACTGCGACTTATATCACTGCTTTAAATGTTAACGACGTCGCACCCATGCCAGTGCTTGGGTACAATTCCCCGCTAATTTGCTCGAGTATCAGGAACATACACATGATCGCTTGCCTGCGGCTGTTCTCTGCCCTCTGCCTTGCTGCCCTGTTGGCGGCTTGCGCCAGCTCGCCTTCGTCCAGCCTTGGCGAACTTCCACGCACCCCTGACGCCAGCATCGAGCAGTTACTCGATCAGGCGGCCGCCGCGAAAACCCCGGAACAGGCCTCACTGCTCCGACTCAGCGCTGCGGATCTGGCCAACCGGCAGAACAATCCCGGACGCGCTGCGCAAATCCTCACGCAAGTGCAGATTGAGTTGCTCAAGCCTGGCCAGCAGGTGTTTGCTGCGACTCTGGATGCTGAACTGGCGATGGGTCGCAATCAGCCAAAAGCCGCACTGACTGCGCTGAGCCACCCGAGCCTGCAACGCCTGAGCGAGCTGTCCGTTGAACAGCAGATTCGGACCCACACCGTCCGCGCTCGCGCACTCGAAGCTGATGGCCAGATCCTGCCGGCGATCAGCGAGCGAGTCTTCGTGGGTCCATTGCTGCAAGGCAACGACCTGAGCGCCAACAACGACGCTATCTGGAAACTCGTTGGGGCACTGCCTCCGGAACAACTGCAAAGCAACGCGACCGACGATCTGGGCGGCTGGCTAAGCCTTGCGCGCAGCATCAAAGGCGCGGGCACGCTGGAACAGCAACAAGCCGCTATCGACACCTGGAAAGCACAGAATCCAAAGCACCCCGCTGCTATCCAGCTGCCTGCGACACTTGCGCAATTGCGCGCCCTGACCAGCGAGCCGCTGACCAAAATCGCCCTGTTGCTGCCACAGGAAGGCCCACTTGCAGCCGTCGCCAAGGCTCTGCGTGAAGGCTTCATGGCCGCGCATTATCAGGCGCAACAGGCCGGTCAGAATCCTCCGGCCATTCAGGTATTCGACAGTTCGCGCCTGACCTCTATGGATGACTTCTATCGCGAGGCTCAAGCAGCAGGCGTGCAACTGGTTGTCGGTCCGCTGGAAAAACCACTGGTCAAACAATTGAGCACCCGCCCGCAACTGCCTATCACCACATTGGCGCTGAACTACAGTGATGCAGGCCCTGAAGGCCCTCAGCAACTGTTCCAGTTCGGTCTGTCCGCTGAAGACGAAGCCCGTGAAGTAGCACGCCGCGCCTGGGCAGATGGCAAACGCAGCGCTGTGGCGATGGTGCCGAAAGGTGAATGGGGCGACCGCGTTCTGGACGCTTTCCGCCAGAGCTGGCAAGCCAAAGGCGGCACGCTGATTGCAGCTGAACACGTCGACCAACCTGTTGCACTGGCACAGCAAGTTGCTGACCTGTTTCAGCTGCGCAACAGCGAAGGCCGTGCGCAACGCCTGCAGAGCACTGTAGGGACTCAGGTAGCCGCCCAACCGACGCGTCGTCAGGACATTGATTTCATGTTCCTGGCTGCAACCCCGCAACAGGCGCAGCAGATCAAGCCAACCATGGTCTTCCAGTACGCCGGTGATGTTCCTGTCTACGCCACATCGCACCTGTTCACCAACAGTAACGATCACGCGCAATACATGGACCTGAATGGCGTGCGCTTCTGCGAAACTCCATGGTTGCTCAACGCCAATGATCCACTGCGTCAGCAGGTCGTCACCCAGTGGCCTCAAGCTTCAGGCAGTCTGGGCCGCCTCTACGCTATGGGCGTCGACGCCTATCGCCTGGCTCCGCGCCTGGGCCAACTCAAAACCATGCCTGAAAGCCGCATCGACGGCCTGTCCGGCAGCTTGAGCATCAACCCGGCTCGCCGCGTGGAACGTCAATTGCCATGGGCCGAATTCGTTGACGGCAAGATTCAGCGCCTGCCGGATACCGCTCAGTAAATGCCCGGCAACACCCGCCAAACTGCAGGGCGCGAGGCTGAAACCCGCGCCCTGCAGCATTTACAGCAGCACGGTTTGCAGCTCATTGCACGAAACTGGTTATGCAAACGTGGTGAGCTTGATCTGGTCATGCTCGACGGGGATACAGTAGTATTCGTCGAAGTTCGCTACCGCCGCCATTCGACATGGGGTGGAGCGTTGGAAAGCGTTGATTTTCGCAAGCAGCAAAAGCTGGTTATGGCGGCACAATTGTTCCTGCAGAGCGACACACAATGGGCAGATGCGGCATGTCGTTTCGACGTCATAGCCATTGAGGGTGATCCGCGTGGCGGCCCATCCTTGAACTGGATCAAGCATGCATTCGAGAGCTGAAATCCCTGGCGTCCACGCCATGCGGGCAGACCCCGGAACTGAAATGCCGACTCACGCAATATGCCATCCAACACAGATTTCGCTTTTCGCTTTGCGGGCCGTACCGCCTTGCGCCGAGGGCTTCCCCTTCTGCGCCAGCCGATAAGCCGCGATACGTTCTAATTAAGGTCACCCAGATGGACATGCAATCCCGAATTCGCCAGCTTTTTCAGGCCAGCATCGACACCAAGCAGCAGGCGATGGAAGTCCTTGCACCCCACATCGAGCAAGCCAGCCAGGTCATGGTCAATGCGCTGCTCAACGAAGGCAAAATGCTCGCTTGTGGCAACGGCGGTTCGGCGGGTGATGCTCAGCACTTCTCATCCGAGCTACTCAACCGCTTCGAACGTGAACGCCCTAGCCTGCCGGCCATTGCACTGACAACCGACAGCTCGACGATCACGTCGATTGCCAACGACTACAGCTACAACGAGATCTTTTCCAAGCAGATCCGCGCGCTTGGCCAACCGGGCGATGTGTTGCTGGCGATATCCACCAGCGGCAACTCGGCGAACATAATTCAAGCGATCCAGGCCGCACATGATCGTGAAATGATTGTCGTAGCATTGACGGGACGCGACGGCGGCGGCATGGCCTCGCTGCTTTTGCCTGAGGACGTGGAAATCCGCGTACCGGCAAAAGTCACCGCACGAATTCAAGAAGTCCATCTGCTGGCGATTCATTGCTTGTGCGATTTGATCGACAGCCAACTGTTCGGGAGTGAAGAATGACCGTTAATCGTCTCAGCCTGCTGGCCCTGACCCTGTGCGTAAGCATCAGCGGATGCAGCTCGGTGCTGACTGCTACCCGCGACAACCCGATTGAAGACGATCGTGGAACGCGAACGTTCGGCAGCAAAATCGATGACTCGCTGATTGAAACCAAGGCAGCGGTAAACATCGCCAAGGCGAGCCCTGATCTGGATCAGAACTCGCATATCGTCGTCACCAGCTATAACGGCATCGTGCTATTGGCTGGCCAGACTCCCCGTGAAGACCTCAAAGCCCTGGCCGAAAAAGAAGCCAGCGGCGTACAGCGGGTAAAAAAGGTCAACAACGAGTTGCAGGTCATGGCGCCTTCGTCCTTGCTGGCCCGCAACAATGACGCCTGGCTGACCACCAAGATCAAAAGCCAGATGCTGACCGACAGCGCCATCCCTGGATCACGCATCAAAGTCGTGACCGAGAACGGCATCGTTTTTCTGCTTGGTCTGGTGACGCAACAGGAAGCCACCCGCGCGACCAGCCTGGTACAGAGCGTGTCTGGCGTGCAAAAAATCGTGAAGCTGTTCGAGTACATCGACTGATCAGCGACAAAATCTGCACCATGAAAAAGGCGACCCTGAGGTCGCCTTTTTTTGTTGCGTGTGAAGCTGATTACTTGACCACTTTCAGACTCGGCCTGCCGCTTGGACGCGGTGGCTCAGTATCCGGTGGTGGAAGATCATCATCCCCATCGACGCTGTCGTCATCCTCGAAAGGAGGCTCCAGCTCGAAAACCATACCCTGACCATTCTCCCGGGCATAAATGCCCAGAATCGCCCCCACAGGGACGTACAGGGTATGCGGGACACCGCCAAAGCGGCCTTCAAAACTGACTGCATCGTTGTCCATGTGCAAATGACGCACAGCGGACGGAGAAACGTTCAGGACAATCTGCCCATCATTGGCAAACCCTTGCGGGACCTGCACTGATGGATACTCCGCATTGACCAGCATATGCGGGGTGCAATCGTTATCGACGATCCACTCATAGAGAGCACGAATCAGATAAGGGCGACTGGAGTTCATCAACGGCTCCTTAGGCCTTAGCGCATATCACGTTCGGCAGCAGACAGACTTGCCTGGAATGCCTCACGCGCAAACTGGCGCTCCATATAATCAAGCAACGGCTTGGCAGGCCGCGGCAATTCGATACCCAAAACAGGCAAACGCCAGAGTATGGGCAATAGACAGCAGTCAACCAGACTTTGCTCGTCACTGAGGAAAAAAGCTTTCTCGGCGAACAAAGGCGAGACGCCGGTCAGACTCTCACGCAGCTCCTTACGGGCTACCGCACGAGCAGATTCCTTGCTGCGCGGATCCAGAATCAGGTCCACCTGAGCGCACCAGTCGCGCTGAATCCTATGGATCAGCAGGCGGCTATTGGCGCGTGCGACCGGATAAACCGGCAGCAATGGCGGGTGCGGATAACGCTCATCCAGATATTCCATCACCACAGTCGACTCGTACAACGCCAGATCACGATCGACCAGGGTAGGTACGCTGCCGTATGGGTTCACCTCGATCAATTTCGGCGGCTGGGTACCCGTCACAACATCAATGATCTCGGCGCTGACACCTTTCTCGGCGAGCACAATGCGCACGCGGTGGGAATAGTGGTCGGCGGGGTCGGAGTAACAGGCCAACCGATTGGTCACGCCCATGGCGATCCTCCTCGCTTGTTAAATTTATCGGATACACAGAAACGGACGCGCCCTCGGACGCCTCCGACAACAACCGCATTGAGGCAGTGGTCATCGCGGGCGACAAGATAGCTCATTTACGCTTGGTAAATTCTGCAATCTTGCCGTCACAACCAGATTTGCCCTGCATTTATTGCCTAAATGGGACGCACGAGCGCGCGAGTGTTACCTCAGCGTTACATACGGTCAGTGAATGTCCTTCCAGTATTCACGCTTGAGCAGGTAAGCAAAGACAAAGAAGAAAGCCAGGTACAGCAACACATACATCCCGATGCGCTGATGCTGAAGCTTCGTCGGGTTCGCGGAATAAGCGAGGAAGGTCACCAGATTCTTGACCTTCTCGTCGAACTGCTCTGCATTCAGGCTGCCCGTATTGGGGACAATCGTCAGTTGATCGCATGCTTCGTACGTCAGTGGCGCACCCGTCAAGGGGTCGTACTGCTTCTTGCCCTCCTCGACCAACTGAATCTGCTTGCAGCCGATGATCTGACGACCTTGCAAGCCAGCCAGCACGTTGGGCATCCCTACATTAGGAAAGACTGTGTTGTTCACCCCGAATGGACGCGCCGGATCCTCGTAGAAAGAGCGCAGGTAGCCATACAACCAGTCCGTGCCGCGCACTCGCGCCACCAGAGTCAGATCCGGCGGAGCAGCGCCAAACCAGACTTTCGCGTCTGCTGACTGCATACCGATATTCATGTGATCGCCGATCTTGGCACCGGTGAATACCAGCTTTTCCAGCATCAGCTCATGAGGGATGCCCAGATCATCGGCAACGCGCTCGTAACGCTGGAACTTAGCGCTGTGACAGCCCATGCAATAGTTGACGAACGTGCGCGCCCCATCTTGCATGGCAGCCTTGTCCGACACATCGATATCGATGCTTTCCAGCTCAGGACCGCCGTGCTCGGCAGCAACGGACAACATTGGCAGAGCAACAAGCATCAATACAGCAAATAGCTTTTTCATCAGCCAGTCACCCTTTCCGGAACCGGTTTGGTTTTCTCGAGCCGGGTATAGAACGGCATCAGAATGAAGTAGGCGAAGTACAGGAAGGTGCAGACCTGCGACAGCAAAGTGCGTCCTGGCGTTGGAGCCAAAACACCCAACACACCGAGGATTACGAAAGACACACAGAACGCCAGTAGCCAGATTTTGCTCAGCCATCCTTTGTAGCGCATTGACTTGACGGGGCTTCGGTCCAGCCAGGGCAGCACAAACAGCACTGCAATTGCAGCTCCCATAGCCATGACCCCCATCAGCTTGTCAGGAACGGCGCGCAGGATCGCGTAGAACGGCGTGAAATACCAGACAGGTGCAATGTGCTCTGGCGTCTTGAAGGGGTTTGCCATCTCGAAGTTGGGTTTTTCGAGGAAGTAGCCACCCATTTCCGGGAAGAAAAACACGATGAAGCAAAACACGAAGAGGAAGACGACAACGCCAACGATATCTTTCACGGTGTAATAGGGGTGGAACGGAATTCCATCCAGAGGGATACCGTTTTCGTCTTTGTGTTTCTTGATGTCGACGCCATCGGGGTTGTTCGAACCCACTTCATGCAACGCCAGAATATGCAGTACGACCAGGCCAAGCACGACAATTGGCAGAGCAATCACGTGAAGCGCAAAAAAACGGTTCAGGGTAATCCCGGAGATCAGGTAGTCGCCGCGAATCCATTGCGTCAGGTCATCGCCGATAACCGGAATGGCGCCAAACAGCGAGATGATCACCTGCGCGCCCCAGTACGACATCTGCCCCCAGGGCAGTAAATACCCCATGAACGCCTCAGCCATCAGCGCCAGATAAATGAGCATGCCGAAGATCCACACCAGCTCACGAGGCTTTTGATACGAGCCATACAGCAGGCCGCGGAACATGTGCATATAAATGACAATGAAGAACGCCGAAGCACCGGTGGAATGCAGCAAACGCAAAATCGACCCGTAAGGCACATCACGCATGATGCCCTCGACAGACGCAAACGCCTCTTCAGCCGTCGGCGTGTAGCTCATCGTGAGCCAGACACCGGTCAGGATCTGATTGACCAACACCAGCAGGGCCAGTGAACCGAAGAAGTAGAAAAAGTTGAAGTTTTTGGGGGCGTAATACTTGCTGAGATGGTCTTCCCACATTTTTGTGGCGGGGAAGCGAGCATCGATCCAATCCATGAACTTGCTCATCACGCGCTCTCCTGATCGACGCCAATGACAATAATGTTGTCCGACTCATAGGAATGCGGCGGCACTGGCAGATTCAAAGGTGCAGGTTGGGATTTATAGACGCGGCCAGCGAGGTCGTAATGTGAGCCATGACAAGGGCAGAAATAGCCACCCACCCAATCTTTGCCCAGATCGACTGGCGCTACTTCAGGACGGAAAGTCGGGGAGCAACCCAAGTGGGTGCAAATACCGATCAACAGCAGGATTTCAGGTTTGATGGATCGTACAACAGGGTCGACGTAAGCGGGCTGGAGCGAGTCCCTGGATTCGGGGTCCGACAACTGGCTCGTAATTTTGCCGAGGTTGCCCAGTATTTCATCGGTACGACGGACAATGAAAACTGGCTGACCGCGCCACTCAGCAATCATCTGCTGCCCTGGTTCGATCTTGCTGATATTCACCTTTACCGGTGCGCCTGCGGCTTTCGCCTTGGCACTGGGAAACCATGACCCTACGAACGGGACCGCCGCCCCCACCGCTCCTGCTGCACCAACCACAGATGTGGCCGCCACGAGGAAGCGACGCCGGCCTGCATTCACGCCGTCATTGCTCATTCCGTCCTCTCCCATCAGCTATGTGGCCTGTTCGATCAGGCGTCTAATTTAAAAATTCATGTATCCAAATTTTGCCGGATGGTAGATAAAAACCCTTCAAACCACAAGGGAATTACTTTTCACGAAAAGCTGAAAGCCTTGTAATACGGGGCCTGCGCTGAATGAGTCATGTTGTCACAGGTATACGACGCGCATAAAAAAACGCCCAGCTCCGTGAGGAGGCTGGGCGTTCTTCTTGAACGAAGTGCGTATTAACGCTTCGAGTACTGCGGACGCTTACGCGCTTTACGCAGACCGACTTTCTTACGTTCAACTTCACGGGCGTCGCGTGTAACGAAGCCAGCTTTGCGCAGAGCGCCGCGCAGGGTTTCGTCATACTGCATCAGAGCGCGAGTGATACCGTGGCGGATTGCGCCAGCTTGACCACTTACACCACCGCCAATCACGGTGACGTAGATGTCGAACTTCTCGACAGTCTCAGTCAATTCCAGCGGCTGACGAACTACCATGCGGGCAGTTTCACGGCCGAAGAAATTATCCAGCGAACGGTTGTTGATGGAGATGTTACCGGTACCTGGACGCAGGAAAACGCGTGCGGTAGCGGTCTTGCGACGGCCAGTGCCGTAATTTTGAGTCGCCGACATAATCAACTATTCCGTTAAAACTTCAGTTCTTGGGGCTGCTGAGCAGTATGAGGGTGTGCAGTGCCCGCATAGACTTTCAGCTTACGGTACATGTCGCGACCCAGCGGGTTCTTAGGCAGCATGCCTTTAACCGCGGTCTCGAGCACACGCTCAGGAGCTTTGGCGATCAGCTTTTCGAAGTTGATCGACTTGATCCCGCCCGGAAAACCGGAGTGAGAGTAGTAGATTTTGTCGGTGGTTTTAGCACCGGTAACACGGATTTGCTCAGCGTTGATAACAACGATGTAGTCACCAGTGTCAACGTGCGGGGTGTATTCCGCTTTGTGCTTACCACGCAGACGGCTCGCGATTTCTGTAGCCAGACGACCGAGGGTCTGACCAGCAGCATCGACTACGAACCATTCGCGCTTAACTGTTTCCGGTTTAGCAGTATAAGTTTTCATTATTTAGCCTCAGGGGCCGCCCTGATAAATTGAGACGGCGGATCTTACTGAATAGATCGTACTTTGACAAGCAGCATGTCAAAGGCAGCCGTTATACAGACGCTGCCGAGGGCTCGGGTCGGCGCATCTGTGGTACGGCAAAGATGTCTCTCCGGCAGATGGAGCATCACTTCCACTGCAAAGAGCCGCGGGATTATGCGGATTGCGAAATAAATATCAACCTGCTTTTATGGTTCTCTTACTTGAGGAGAAGCAAATGGACTATCGCCAACTTGGCCGAACCGACCTGAAAGTCAGCGCAATCTGCCTCGGCACCATGACCTGGGGCGAGCAAAACAGCCAGTCTGAAGCCTTTGCGCAGATCGAACGCGCCAAAGAAGCCGGTATCAATTTCCTTGATACCGCCGAGATGTACCCGGTACCGCCAAAAGCAGAAACCTACACCGCCACCGAGACAATCATCGGCAACTGGTTCAAGCAACAGGGCGACCGCGCCGACTGGATTCTGGCCAGCAAGATCGCGGGTCCTGGTAATGCCATCGAGCATATTCGTGACGGCAACCTCAAACACAACCGCAAGCATATTGTGGCGGCCCTCGATGCCAGCCTGGCGCGCCTGCAGACCGATTACCTCGATCTGTATCAACTGCACTGGCCTGAGCGCAGCACCAACTTCTTCGGCAAATTGGGTTACACCCATAAAGACGAGGATTTCACCCCACTGGAAGAAACCCTCGAAGCTCTGGACGAGCAGGTCAAAGCGGGCAAGATCCGCCACATTGGCCTGTCCAACGAAACGCCATGGGGCACCATGAAATTCCTGCAGTTGGCTGAAAGCCGGGGCTGGCCGCGAACGGTGTCAATCCAGAATCCCTACAACCTGCTCAACCGCAGCTTTGAAGTGGGCCTGGCCGAAATTGCCATTCGCGAACAATGTGGACTGCTGGCTTACTCCCCCCTCGCGTTCGGCATGCTTTCAGGCAAATACGAAGGTGGCGCTCGCCCGGCCAAAGGTCGCCTGAGCCTCTACAGTCGTTTCACCCGCTACTTCAATCCGCAATCGGAAGCAGCGTGCAGCCGCTACGTGGCGCTGGCCCGTGAGCACGGTCTGGAGCCAGCACAAATGGCGCTGGCCTTCGTTACCCGCCAGCCGTTCGTGACCAGCAATATCATTGGCGCGACCACCCTTGAGCAACTGGACAGCAACATCGCCAGTTTCGGGCTGAAGTTGTCGGACGAGGTGTTGGCGGGTATCGAGGCGATTCACAAGGATCATCCGAATCCTGCGCCCTGAACTGCCAGCTCGACTTTAACGCAGCCCTGTGGGAGCGAGCCTGAACGCTATAAGGCTGGACGCGATGTACTTTAAACCGCGTCGTACTTATCGTCGGAATGCCGCCCAGACCAAGCCTCGCTCCCACATGAAATTGCGCTATTCCGTAGGACCGGCTTTAGCCGGGAGGGCGTCGGGACACCCACCCATTCTTCTTCGCCAGAAATACCGCCCTCCCGGCTAAAGCCGGTCCTAAGGGACTTCGGGCCAACATAGAATCCCCCACATGATCAACATCGGCCAATAGCCTGCTCAGCATTCCATCGCTGGACACACCCGAAAAAAAATAAGACGATCCAGCCGTAACCTGACCACTTCCCCATATAAGAATAAAAGAATATGTCGACTCACGCCTCCGCGCCCCTGCGGCGCGTCAGCATCCTGGCTATTGACGGGGTGTTCGCTTCCACATTGATGCAAGCCAAGGATTTCTTCCATCTTGCCGCTCTGCGCTACAGCAAACAGCTGGGCCTTGGCAGAGTCCCTGCGTTCGAAACCCGCTTGGTCAGCCCGGACGGCAAGCCCGTGCGTAGCTTCAGCGACGTCGTACTCCCCGTCGATGGCGACCTCGACCAAAGCGATGTCATCGTGATCCCGGCATTCTGGGACAACTTCGACGCGCTTCGTTTGAGATACCCTCAGGTCATTCCCTGGCTACGTGAACAGCATGCCAACGGCGCAGTGCTCTGTGGTGAAGCCAGCGGCGTGTTCTGGCTGGCAGAATCCGGCCTGCTCGATGGCAAGGAAGCGACAACCTACTGGCGATTTTTCAACGACTTCGGTGAGCGTTTTCCGAATGTTTTGTTGAACCAAGAGAAACATCTGACAGACGCGGACAATCTGTACTGCGCAGGCGGCACGACTTCAGCCTGTGACCTGTACATTTATCTGATTGAGCGCTTCTGCGGTGCAAACGTCGCGCAAGCCGTGGCTCGGGACATTCTGTATGAAGTGCAGCGCAACTACGCACCGGGCCGAATGGGTTTTGGCGGGCAGAAACTGCATCAGGACGTCGTGATCCTGCAAATCCAGCACTGGCTGGAAGAGCATTTCGCCGACAAGTTTCGCTTCGAAGATGTGGCCCGCAATCACGGCATGAGCATCCGCAACTTCATGCGCCGTTTCCAGACTGCCACCGGAGACAAGCCCCTGCACTACCTGCAACGGCTGCGCATCGAAACCGCCAAAGGCTTGCTGTCTGGCACGCGCAAAAGCATCAAGACCATCAGCTATGAAGTCGGATACGACGACGCCAGCTTCTTCGCCCGACTGTTTCGTCAACATACAGAGTTGTCGCCGAATCAGTATCGGCAGCAGTTTCAGCAAGCGGCTTGATCCCCCGGCATCAGACGATCAACTGTAGGAGCGCACGAGCACAGCGAGGCCGCGATAGCGTTCTGCTTGATTCACCGCCATCGCGGACTCGCGGTGCTCGTGCGCTCCTACAGATCCAAACTTAGGGTTTATGCGCCCGCGACAAGAATTCATGGGACTGCATTTCCAGCAACCGGCTCAACGTGCGCTGGAACTCGAAGTTCAGACGCCCACCGGTGTACAAATCCTTCAACTCAACTTCAGCCGAGATGATCAGCTTGACGTTACGGTCGTAGAATTCGTCGACCATGTTGATGAAGCGTCGGGCGATGTCGTCGGTGGTGACGCTCATCTGCTCAACGCCACTGAGCAACACGGCGTGGTAGATCTTGCCCAGTTCGATGTAATCGTTCTGGCTACGCGGGCCGTCGCACAGTTCGCGGAAGTCGAACCAGGCCACGTCATCACAAGTGCGCAGTGCACGGATTTCGCGATTCTCGATCATCAGCACATCGTTTTCGATGGTCTCGGCGCAATCAGGCGTAAGGGCCTTGAAGCTCTTGCGCAGACTTTCCTGCGCGGCTTCATTCAGCGGGAAGTGGAACAGCTCAGCCTGCTCAAGGTGACGCAGGCGATAGTCCACGCCGCTGTCGACGTTGACGATTTCGGTGTTCTGTTTGATCAGCGCGATGGCGGGCAGGAAGCGCGCACGTTGCAGGCCGTCCTTGTAGAGGCCATCCGGGACGATGTTCGAGGTCGCAACCAGAGTCACGCCATTCTTGAACAGTTCTTCCATCAAGGTGCCGAGGATCATGGCGTCGGTGATGTCGGACACGAAGAACTCATCGAAACAGATAACCCGTGCTTCATCTGAAAAACGTTTGGCGATGAGGGTCAGCGGGTTCTTTTCACCCTTGAGGGTCTTCATCTCTTCGTGCACGCGCTTCATGAAGCGGTGGAAGTGGGTACGGACTTTCTGCTCGAACGGCAGGGCTTCGAAGAAGGTGTCGACCAGATAAGTCTTGCCCCGGCCAACGCCACCCCAGAAGTACAAGCCCTTGACCGGCGCCTGTTCCTTCTTGCCAAACAGCTTGCCGAACATGCCCGGCTTGCTCTGGTTAGCGGCAACCAGATCGTCATAGAGACGCTGCAAGTGACGCACAGCCGTTTCCTGCGCCGCGTCATGGAAGAAGTCAGGGCGTTTCAGATCAGCTTGGTATCGTTCTAGAGGGGTCATATTCGCTAACAAGGCAACAAAAACGGGCCGTCACTGTAGCGACGGCCCGGCAGATTGGCAATCAATCCTGTTGGGGGGCAAGGGCCAGCTTGAGGCTTTCGATAGCGGCATCACGCGCTGCAGCGTCGACGAATTGCGGACTTTCGGCGATGTGCTCACCATTGATCCAGAGGGTAAACCCAAAATGCTCTGGACGGAGCTCGAATTCACTGCCCTGCTGCAGCTGTTTGCTGACTGCGCCAGCGGCCTTGCCATCAGCAAAGTTGCGAGACAACAGCAACTGCTCGCCATCGGCTGCCAGCAGACGGAAACGGAAGCTGCCATCGTCTTCACGGAAGCTGACAAAGCGTGCACCTTTGACGGCTTTTTTCTTGCTGGTCTCGGCCACTTGCACATTGCTGCGGAATGAACGCAGGCCTACCGCTTCACGTAACTCGCCGAGGAAAGGTGTGGCGACTTTGCGGGCTTTCTCTGCGCCAGCCAGCAGAATGTCTTCCAGGTCAGCCGGACGTTCGATCAGACGATGGTAATTCTCACGAGCTTCGCTCAGCTCACTATCCAGCAAGGTGAACAGGCGACTCTTCGCTTCGCCCCAACCCAGACCTTGCAACAAGTCGGAACGGAACTCTGTGATCTGCTCCGGGGTAGCGAAGGCCTGATAGAGCGTGAAGAGATGGGAGTTGTCAGGGTCCTTGGCTTCGCCGGGAGCTTTGGAGTCAGTCACGATGCGCGAAATCGCATCCTTCATGTCCTTGGCGCTGCTGAACAACGGAATCGTATTGTCGTAGCTCTTCGACATTTTACGGCCGTCGAGACCTGGCAGCGTGGCGACGCTTTCCTCGATCAGGGCTTCAGGCATGACGAAGAACTCTCTGCCCTTGCCGAAAAGATGGTTGAAGCGTTGGCCGATATCGCGAGCCATCTCGACGTGCTGAATCTGGTCGCGACCCACCGGAACCTGATGCGCGTTGAACATCAAAATGTCAGCTGCCATCAACACCGGGTAGCTGTACAAGCCCATGGTGACGCCAGCATCCGGGTCTTCACCGGTTTCGACGTTCTTGTCCACGGACGCTTTGTAGGCGTGAGCACGGTTGAGCAAGCCTTTGGCAGCAACGCAGGTCAGCAGCCAGGTCAGCTCGGTGATTTCCGGGATATCGGACTGGCGATAGAAAGTCACGCGATCCACATCCAGGCCAGCAGCCAGCCAGGTTGCGGCGATTTCCAGACGCGAGCGCTGAATGCGCAGCGGGTCATCGCATTTGATCAAGGCGTGGTAGTCAGCCAGGAAGTAGAACGAATCAGCATCGCTCTGGCGGCTGGCAACGATAGCCGGGCGGATTGCGCCCGCGTAGTTACCCAGGTGAGGCGTGCCGGTGGTGGTGATACCGGTCAGGATACGAGTGGTCATGGCAGGTCGCTTATGGGGCTGTCATCAGTTCGAAAGGCGTGGCGCAACCAGATCTTTGAGATCAGTGAGCTTGCCGTGAAAAAAGTGTCCACATTCTGCCACTTTCAGCAGTTCATGTGGGCGCGGCAATGCTGCCGACCAGTTGTAAACCAGTTCAGGCTCGACGACTTCGTCGGTCTCCGGCTGGATGACTGTCAGTGGGCAGTTCTGCGGCAGAGGATATTGCTCGCTCAAGCGCATGACCGCAGGCGCGACCATGAACAGATGGCTAATCGTCTGTCCAGCGCCCTCAAGCCGGCCGGCAAGACTGGCTGCAACGAAACCACCAAAGGAAAAACCGAACAGTGTCATGGGCAGATCGGGGTGTTTTTCCAGCAGCCAGCGAGCGACGGCCTGAGCATCTTCGATTTCGCCTGGGCCCGCTTCAGACGTACCGGCGCTCGCCCCCACGCCACGATAATTGAAACGCAATGTAATCAAACCCGCATCGCGAGCCGTACGTTGCAGGGTCGAGACGACCTTGTTGAGCATGGTGCCGCCCTGTATCGGGTTAGGATGGCAGATCAACGCCACGCCTGTAGCATCAGGCAAATCAAGGTAAAGGGCTTCAAGCTGGCCCACCGGGCCATCGATCAATACGGGGGTTTCGCGCATGAGCAAAAAGGAACTCCGTGACCTCGCAATGGGTCGACTCGTCTAGCTGATTGTCTGCAAATAGCATATCCGTGAGCGTGTCGCGGTATACAGAGCAGGTTCGAGCCGTTAACGTAAAGCAAAGCCGTTTATAGAGGAAGGACTCGTGGAACTGTCGCTCTTAGTTTGGTTGTTGCCGACCATTGCCCTGGTTGTCGGTGTTGTCATCGGTTTTCTGGTCGCACGTCTGGTGCCCAACGCTGCTCCCAATGGAACCCAGCGTCAGCTGGATGACGTTCAGGAGCGTTTCGATGCCTATCAGAACGAGGTGGTCACTCACTTCAATAGCACGGCCAATCTGGTCCAGAAGCTTTCGCAAAGCTATCAGGACGTGCAGGAACATCTCGCCGAAGGTGCCAACCGTCTTGCTACCGACGAGTTGACTCGTCAGCGTCTGCTGGCTGCCCTGCACCCTGAAGCCAGCCAGGTCCACCGCGACCGTCTGACTCCGCCGCGCACAAATGAAGCACCGAAAGACTACGCGCCAAAATCACCCAACGCTCCCGGCATGCTCGATGAGCATTACGGTTTGAAAAAGCCGTAAGCGAAAGCTGGATCAGGAAAGCCTGCCATTCGTGAGAATGGCGGGCTTTTTTGTAGATCAGTCAGGGATAAAATCCTGGCGAGGAAACTTCCTACGCAGTTTAAGGAATACAGCGGCTATATATATTTTGTTGCGACCTCTATGCTTTTTGGAAAACGGAGGAAGCATGAAAGCAATTAAAATATTCGCAGTATGGATTTTTTTATCAGGTTGTGTGCCGGGGGATTGTATAAATAACTGTTACTTATGGAGCAGAGCAGACCCAGAGCTTTTACATAAGTGTAATATCGACCCACTCAGACCTGACTGCCCAGTTCAACGCTAGGCAGAAAGCCAAACTTCAAAATCTCCAGATTTCTTGCGGCGAACTCATGAACCAGACCGTCTCCTTTTTCTTGGGTGGAAGCCGTCCAGGCCTGAATCCAAAACGCGCCCAAAGAAGGTTGCCAGTTCGCTGATCATAAATCACCAGATTCCCGTCATCCTGCATCGACATATGGCTGTGATACCAGTACGACTTATCCTTCGTATCAGTGCTTTGCGCGGTCCACAGCCTTGATCTTGCGGGATCATAGAGGAATCCGCTGTTGCTTACGACAAACCACGGAGCACCTCGTTGCTTACGGGAGAGCGTACGACTGTAGGGCTGATTGCTATCAGCGACCCAAACAACACTGCCACTATCTTTAATAACCAGGTTGCCATCGCTTTGCAGTTCCAGACGAAAATGTCCACTGGGCGATTGTAAAAACTGCCCCGGTGTCATTTTTTGATTGGGCGGCAATACCGGAGCTCCATTATTTTTAAACGCACCATACTGAATACTCATACTTTCACCTTTGAAAGTTCTTGATTGAGCACTCAACTAATCACCCACCGACTTACAACATGCGATAACTATATACCGCACCTGAATTATTCTTAACGCCGTGATTATTCTTGCAGTGGCCGCGCCAGTGCCCATGACTCTCTACATACAAAATCTGTGGAGCGGGCTTCAGACAGACTGCGTAATCGTTCATCGCGAGCAAGCTCGGCTCCTACAGAGATAAGCGATACCTGTAGGAGTCAAGCTTGCTCGCGATGAACGATAACGCGGTATACCTGACGGAGCGAGTCGCCTCAATCGCGGGCAAGCCTCGCTCCCACAGGATTCTCTGGAGCCCCCGCACAAACAAAAAACCCGCCATCTCTGGCGGGTTTCCTGTGACAGAAAGCGATCGTCAGATCGCGCCGCGACTGCGCAGCAGGTCCAGCACTTGCTTGACGCTGTCTTCGAGACTCAGGGTTTGAGTATCGATGACCAGATCCGCATTGAGCGGTACGTCGTACGGGAAGGACTCGCCCGGGATGTTATCGCCCTCGGCTGCGTACAGGCCCTGTGGATCGCGTTCGCGGCAAACCGCAGGGGATGCCTGGACGTATACGGTCAGCAGGCGATCAGCACCGATCAGAGACTTGGCCTGCTCGCGACCTTCGCCGTCAGGCGCAACGAACGCAGCCAGGGTAATCAGCCCCGCCTGGTTGAACTGACGCGCAACGTGAGCGGCACGACGCCAGTTCTCGGTACGCCCGGCGCGATCCTGTGGCAGACCTTTGTTCAGGTCGTGACGCAGGTTCTGGCCATCCAGCACGTAAACCGCGCGTCCCATGTCGAACAGCTTGCGCTCGACCGCATAAGCCAAGGTGCTTTTGCCAGCGCCCGACAGGCCGCTGAACAGCACAGTGGCTGGCTGCTGACCAAAACGCTGAGCTCGCTCTTCAGTCGCAACGTGAGCCAGAGCGCCGTGATGAATGGCACCTGCGCCGCCAACGGGCTTGGCGATGATCATGCCCGCGGCCACTGTGCCATTGGTCAAACGGTCAATTACGATGAACGAACCCGTGGTGCGGTTGCTGTCGTAACCGTCCAGCGCGATGGCCGAGTCTAGGCTGATCTTGACGCGACCAATCTCATTCAGGCCCAGCGAACTGGCAGGCCCTTCGGCCAAGGTATTCACATCGACACGATGGGTGATGCTGGCAATCGAGCCCGGCACATAGCTGGTGGCACGCTTGATGTCGTATTTCTTGCCCGGCAGCATCGGCTCTTCAGCCATCCATACCAGCATGGCATCGAATGCATCAGCCACTTGCGGAACGTTATCGGCGTGTACCAGCAAGTCACCACGGGAGATATCAATCTCGTCTTCCATGGTCAGAGTGACGGCCTGACCCGGCCCGGCACTCTCCAGCTCACCTTCAAAGGTGACGATGGATTTGACACGACTGCTCTTGCCCGACGGAAGCACGACGACTTCGTCACCCTTGTGCACGATACCGCTCGCCAGCGTACCGGCGAAACCACGGAAGTTCAGGTTTGGACGGTTGACGTACTGCACCGGGAAACGCATGTCGGTGTAGTTGCGGTCGTTGGCAATCTCGACGGTTTCGAGGATCTCCATCAAGGACTGGCCGGTGTACCAGGGCGAACGCTCGCTCTTGTTCACCACGTTGTCGCCCTTGAGAGCCGACATCGGCACGAAGGCCATGGTGGTCGGTTTGAACGCGATGCCGTCGGCGAACTTCAAGTAGTCGGACTTGATCGACTCGAAGACGCTTTCGTCGAAGCCATTGAGGTCCATCTTGTTGATGGCCACAACGATATGTTTGATGCCCAGCAGCGATGCGATGTAGCTGTGACGGCGGGTCTGGGTCTGTACGCCGTAACGGGCATCCACCAGAATAATCGCCAAGTCGCAGGTCGATGCACCGGTTGCCATGTTGCGTGTGTACTGCTCATGGCCCGGAGTATCGGCAATGATGAACTTGCGCTTGGCGGTGGAGAAATAACGGTAAGCAACATCAATCGTGATGCCCTGCTCCCGCTCGGCCTGAAGGCCGTCAACCAGCAACGCCAGATCGACGTCTTCGCCGGTGGTGCCGGACTTCTTCGAATCGCGGGTAATGGCTTCGAGGTGATCTTCGTAGATCATCTTGGAGTCGTGCAGCAGACGCCCGATCAGCGTGCTCTTGCCGTCGTCGACGTTGCCACAGGTAAGAAAGCGCAGCATTTCCTTGCGTTCGTGCTGGCCCAGATAGGCGAGGATGTCCTCGCTGATCAAATCAGATGCGTGACTCATTTCATTCGAGCTCCAAGCTGTAAGCTTCAAGCGGCAAGCTTGTCGGCGTACAGCTAGTCAGAAATTTTATTGATCAGCCCGCAAAGCATTTTTGAAAGCTCACGGGTTTCGATAATCCAGGCTGCTGCAAGTGGTTCAGCGATATAACCAATTTCACCGCCGATGATGAGCTGAGTTCTTAGCTCGCCACAGGATGCTTTAGCAATCGATAGAAAGCGGCATTTGTCCTTCGCAGTGAAACGCTCCATACCTTCCGCAATATTGCTCGGCACCGACAGCCCAGAGCGCGTGATCTGACTCCTGAAAGCCAAATCGGGACAGGAAGCCATCTCCTTGTAAAGATTGACTGCCAAAGCCTTGGCTCTTTGCCAAACCAAGAGTTTCTCGAAATCCATTTCGATCACCTGCTTTTGATTCACTTGCAGCTTGCCACTTGAGGCTTGTAGCTGCTCTTTAGAAATAACCCTGACGTTTCTTTTCTTCCATCGAACCAGCGCCATCGTGATCGATGACCCGGCCTTGACGTTCGGAAGTACGCGTCAGAAGCATTTCCTGAATGATGTCAGTGAGGCTGGTGGCCTCGGACTCGACTGCGCCCGTCAACGGGTAGTCGCCAAGTGTACGGAAGCGGACTTTCTTCTTGACGATGCGAGCCTTGTCTTCATCGCTCAGGTGATTCAGAAGACGCTCGTCGTCGATCATGATCCAGGTGCCGTTCATCTCGATGACATCGCGCTCGGCGGCGAAGTACAACGGGACAATCGGGATGCCTTCCAGATAGATGTACTGCCAGATGTCCAGCTCGGTCCAGTTGGACAGAGGGAACACGCGAATCGACTCGCCTTTATTGACGTTGCCGTTATAGACGTTCCACAGCTCCGGACGCTGGTTCTTCGGATCCCAGCGGTGCTTGCTGTCGCGGAACGAGTACACGCGCTCTTTGGCACGGGATTTCTCTTCATCGCGACGCGCGCCACCGAACGCGGCATCGAAGCCGTGCTTGTCCAGGGCCTGCTTGAGACCTTCGGTCTTCATGATGTCAGTGTGCTTGGAGCTGCCGTGGGTCAGTGGGCTGATGTTTTGAGCCACGCCGTCCGGGTTGATGTGGACGATCAGGTCCAGACCCATTTCCTTAACCATCTGGTCACGAAAACGGTACATTTCCTGGAATTTCCAGCGGGTGTCCACATGCATCACCGGGAATGGCAGCTTGCCCGGAAAGAACGCCTTGCGCGCAAGGTGCAGCATTACGGCAGAGTCTTTACCGACGGAGTACAGCATCACCGGGTTATCAAACTCGGCGGCGACCTCGCGGATGATGTGGATGCTTTCCGCCTCCAGTTGCTTAAGATGCGTCAGTTTATCGACCATGGTTACTCACGGGTTGCATTCATTATTGACCGGACAACGCCCGGGACGGCCAGCGGGCCGTGTTCGAGGCCGCACTCTAGCACAGCACCTGCTTCTATTCAGGGGCCCCAATAGATCGAAACGTTCTATGGATATACCGTCTCGTTAGGTATTCAAACCGGATTCGGACAGTCGATAAACAGGTGCTCCAGTGCAAACCGCCGCGCCAGATAGTCACCCAGCGCCTGAACCCCGTAACGTTCAGTTGCGTGGTGTCCGGCGGCAATAAAGCTGATGCCGTTTTCCCGGGCACTGTGAACGGTCTGCTCAGACGCTTCGCCGCTGATGAACAGATCGACACCCGCAGTGATTGCCTGATCGATGTAACCCTGCCCGCCTCCGGTACACCAACCCACCCGGCGAATCATATCGGCACCTTCAATCAACAACGGCTCGCGCCCCAGTGCTTCCTGCACGCGACGGGCAAAGTCGCGGGGCATCATGGGTTCATTCAACGAACCGACCAAGCCGACGACGCGGGCGTTATCAGGATCCAGTGGGCCTTCCACGGTGATATCCAGCTGGCGCGCCAACTGCACGTTATTACCCACGTCCGGATGCACATCCAGCGGCAAGTGATAGGCCAGCAGGCTGATGTCGTGCTTGAGCAGGGTTTTCAGGCGGCGCTGTTTCATGCCGACGACGCAAGGGTTCTCGCCTTTCCAGAAATACCCGTGATGCACGAGAATCAGATCGGCCTGCGCATCCACTGCGGCATCCAGCAAAGCCTGGCTGGCAGTGACGCCGCTGATGATGCGCATGACCTGCGGACGACCTTCGACCTGCAAGCCATTGGGGCAATAATCCTGGATACGCGAACTGCCGAGATAACGGTTGGCTTCTTCTACCAGAGTGCTGAGCGCAACAGCCATAAAAGACTCCTGAATGTGTGGTTTGAAGCTGATAGGGTCGTACTGCTGAAATGGTTCACTTCAGACGATCTTATTTGCGAGACACAACCCCAAGTGCTCGTATAATGCCGCCCATTATGGCGCAGTTGGGCAGCAAGCCGCAGCGTCGGATCACTTTCAGGATTTGCTCAATGTTCAAGGCACTGCGCTTTTTTGGTTGGCCATTGCTGGCAGGCGTACTCGTCGCACTGCTGATTATTCAGCGTTTCCCGGATCTGGTGGGTCTGCCAAGTCTCGACGTCAACCTGCAACAGGCGCCACAAACCACCTACGTCCAGCAAGGCCCGGTCACGTATGCCGATGCAGTTGGCATGGCGGCACCTGCGGTAGTCAATCTCTACACCACAAAGATGGTCAACAAAGCGGCAAATCCGATGTTCGAGGACCCGCAATTCCGGCGTTTCTTCGGTGACAACATGCCCAAGCAGAAACGCATGGAGTCGAGCCTCGGTTCCGGCGTTCTGATGAGTCCGGAAGGCTACATTCTGACCAATAACCACGTCACCACCGGTGCCGATCAAATCGTCGTTGCACTGAAGGACGGTCGGGAAACCATTGCCAGGGTGATCGGCAATGATCCGGAAACCGATCTGGCAGTGTTGAAGATTGATCTCAAGAACATCCCGTCCATCACTATTGGCCGCTCCGACAGCATCCGCATCGGTGACGTTGCACTGGCCATCGGCAACCCTTTCGGCGTCGGCCAGACCGTGACCATGGGTATTATCAGCGCCACCGGCCGCAACCAGCTCGGCCTGAACACTTATGAAGACTTCATTCAGACCGACGCAGCGATCAACCCGGGCAACTCTGGCGGCGCACTGGTTGATGCCAATGGCAACCTGACCGGGATCAACACAGCGATTTTCTCCAAGTCTGGCGGCTCTCAAGGCATCGGTTTCGCGATTCCGACCAAACTGGCCATGGAGGTCATGAAATCGATCATCGAGCATGGTCAGGTGATTCGTGGCTGGCTGGGTATTGAAGTGCAGCCGCTGACACAGGATCTGGCCGAGTCATTCGGGTTGAAAGACAGACCAGGCATCGTCGTCGCAGGTATCTTCCGCGATGGACCTGCACAGAAAGCAGGTTTGCAATTGGGTGACGTGATTTTGAGCATCAACGGCGAGCCCGCGGGTGATGGTCGTCGCTCGATGAATCAGGTGGCACGCACCAAGCCCGGCGACAAGATCGCCATCGAGGTGATGCGCAACGGGAAAGAAGTGAAGCTCAACGCTGAAGTTGGCCTGCGCCCACCGCCTCCACCGTCGGCTACGCCGGTTGAAGAGCAGTGATCACTGAGTTGCGTAGATACCTGTGGGAGCGAGGCTTGCCCGCGATAAGGCCGCCTCGTTTATCAGACAGACCTCAGTGCTTTTATCGCGGGCAAGCCTCGCTCCCACAAGTGTGATGCAATCCGCGATTGCGGCGATACTGCGATGGGGGTCTTACAGACCCGCCAAGCCATCCAGCAACGCCTGGTTCTGCTCCGGCGTACCAATGCTGATCCGCAGGAACTGGGCAATCCGCTCCTGTTTGAAGTGCCGAACGATGACACCCTGCTCGCGCAGCTTCGCCGCAATGCCCGCTCCGTCGTGTTGCGGGTGACGGGCAAAGATGAAGTTGGCCGCAGATGGCAGTACTTCAAAACCAAGGGCTTGCAGCTCAGCGGTCAATAATTCCCGGCTGGCGATCACCTTGTTACGGGTGGAATCGAAGTGCTCGCGGTCCTCGAACGCTGCAGCGGCACCGACGATTGCCAGACGATCCAGCGGATACGAGTTGAAGCTGTTCTTGACCCGCTCCAGCGCCTCGATCAGATCAGGATGTCCAATCGCCAGACCGACCCGCAAACCCGCCAGCGAGCGGGACTTGGACAACGTCTGCGTCACCAGCAGGTTCGGATAACGCTCCACCAGCGAGATCGCCGTCTCGCCACCAAAATCGATGTACGCCTCATCCACCACAACCACTGAATCAGGGCTCGCCTTCAGCATCTGCTCAACAGCATCCAGCCCCACTACGCAACCGGTTGGCGCGTTAGGATTCGGGAAAATGATCCCGCCATTAGGTTTGGCGTAATCCGACACACGAATCTGGAACTGCTCATCCAGCGCGATGGCGTCGAACTCGATGCCGTACAGGCCACAGTAAACCGGATAAAAGCTGTAGCTGATGTCCGGAAACAGCAAAGGCTTGCCGTGCTGGAAAAACGCATTGAACACGTGTGCCAGCACTTCATCGGAACCATTGCCCAAAAATACATGGCTGGTCTGCACGCCGTAATAGGTCGCTACAGCCTGCTTGAGCAGGTCGCTGTTCGGATCGGGATAAAGACGCAAGTCATCAGTCAGCTCGGCGCGCATCGCGGCCAGAGCTTTAGGCGAAGGGCCATAAGGATTTTCATTGGTGTTGAGCTTGACCAGTTTGGTCAGCTTGGGTTGTTCACCCGGCACATACGGCACCAGGCTGTTGACGAAAGGACTCCAGAATTTACTCATGCTCAACTCCCCTGCCCTTCGCTATCAATGATCCGGTACTCGGCGCTGCGGGCGTGTGCAGTCAATGATTCACCACGCGCCAGTACCGATGCGGTCTTGCCAAGTTCGGATGCACCTTGCTGCGAGCAGTAGATGATCGACGAACGCTTCTGAAAATCGTAAACACCCAGCGGCGATGAAAAACGCGCTGTGCCGGAGGTTGGCAACACGTGGTTTGGACCGGCGCAATAGTCGCCCAGCGCCTCGGAGGTGTGACGCCCCATAAAGATCGCACCCGCGTGACGAATCTGCGGCAACCAGGCTTCAGGGTCTGCCACCGACAACTCAAGGTGTTCCGGAGCAATACGGTTGGCGACTTCAATGGCCTGCTGCATATCAGCGACCTTGATCAACGCACCACGGCCATTGATCGACTTATCGATGATGTCCGCACGTTCAAGGGTCGGCATCAATTTGGCAATGCTCGCTGCCACCTGATCCAGAAAATCTGCATCCGGACTTACCAGAATGGCCTGGGCATCCTCATCGTGCTCGGCCTGAGAGAACAGGTCCATGGCAATCCAGTCCGGGTCTGTCTGACCGTCGCAGACCACGAGGATCTCGGAAGGACCAGCGATCATGTCGATCCCGACCTGACCAAAAACATGGCGTTTGGCTGTAGCAACGTAAATGTTACCCGGGCCGACGACCTTGTCGACGCGCGGTACGCTTTCAGTGCCGTACGCCAGTGCCGCAACCGCCTGAGCTCCACCGATGGTGAACACCCGGTCGACTCCGGCAATACAGGCCGCGGCCAGTACCAGCTCGTTGATTTCCCCGCGCGGGGTCGGCACGACCATGACGACTTCAGCAACACCCGCAACCTTGGCAGGAATAGCGTTCATCAATACCGACGACGGATACGACGCCTTGCCACCGGGCACATACAGACCGGCGCGATCCAGCGGAGTAACTTTCTGGCCAAGTACCGTGCCGTCGGCCTCGGTGTAGGCCCAGGAGTCCTGCTTCTGTTTTTCGTGGTACATGCGTACACGATCTGCGGCTTTTTCCAACGCTGTGCGCTGGGCTGGAGTGATGCGGGTCAGTGCCAGCTCAAGACGCTCGCGAGGCAGAATCAGATCAGCCATGGAGGCCACCTGCAAACCGTCGAAGCGCTCGGTGAATTCGACCAGCGCGGCATCGCCTCGCTCACGCACGGCTTTGATGATGTCGAGGACACGCTGGTTGACCGAATCGTCAGACACACTTTCCCAGCTCAGCAGATGATCCAGATGATGCGCGAAATCCGGGTCAGCAGCATTGAGTCGGCGAATTGCAGTCGGTGCGGTCATAGCGAGAGCCTCATAGGAATGGCAAAAACTCAGGCGCCCTAAACTAGCAGTCGTTCCGCTTGGGCACCTGAGAATTCTGGCTATGAGGCGGATAGACGGGCGCAACTCAAGGTTGCGCGAGTAAGTCAGCCGCGGTGTCGCGATTCCACTGCATTGCGCAGGGTATCGATAAGCGACTGAATACGGGCGTGCTGCATTTTCATGGAAGCCTTGTTGACCACCAGACGGGAACTGATCGTCGCGATCAACTCCTGAGGCTCCAGGCCATTGGCCCGCAGCGTGTTGCCAGTGTCAACAACGTCGATGATCTTGTCAGCCAGGCCAATCAGCGGTGCCAGCTCCATGGAGCCGTACAGCTTGATGATGTCGACCTGACGACCTTGCTCGGCGTAATAACGCTTGGCAACGTTGACGAACTTGGTTGCCACGCGCAGACGGCCTTTGGGCTCAGGAGCACCGATGGCGCCTGCTGTCATCAAACGGCACTTGGCAATCTGCAGGTCCAATGGCTCATACAGGCCTTGGCCGGTGTATTCCATCAGCACATCTTTACCGGCAACGCCAAGATCAGCAGCGCCATGCTCGACGTAGGTCGGCACATCGGTAGCACGCACGATCAACAGGCGCACATCGGCCTGGGTCGTGGGGATGATCAGCTTGCGGCTCTTGTCCGGATTCTCGGTCGGCACAATGCCTGCTTCAGCAAGAAGCGGCAGGGTGTCATCAAGAATGCGGCCCTTGGACAATGCGATGGTCAACATGGGAAACGTCAGTCCTTATCAGGAAGCTTTTGCCCGGACGCAATCGACGCCGGGCAAATCCTCATGCCGCATAAAAACGGGCATGGGGTGAAACGAATCAGAATTCACACGCCGCGAAGCGCGCAAGACTGACGTCCGAGGCCACAAATGGCCTCAGACGCCAGTTATATGACTGCTAGCCCGGAACGCGACGAATCTTCGCGCCCAGCATCTGCAGTTTCTCTTCAATGCACTCGTAACCGCGGTCTATGTGGTAGATGCGGTCGATCAGCGTATCGCCCTGGGCAACCAGTGCAGAGATAACCAGGCTGGCCGATGCACGAAGATCGGTAGCCATGACTGGCGCGCCTTTGAGCACTTCGGTACCGGTCACGATGGCCGTGTTGCCTTCGACCTGAATCTGCGCGCCCATGCGGTGCATTTCGTACACGTGCATGAAACGGTTTTCGAAGATGGTCTCGATTACTGCACCCGTGCCTTCAGCGATGGCGTTGAGCGAGATGAACTGCGCCTGCATGTCAGTCGGAAACGCAGGATACGGAGCAGTACGCACATTGACGGCTTTAGGACGCTTGCCGTGCATGTTCAGCTCGATCCAGTCCACGCCGCTGGTCACTTCAGCGCCCGCTTCCTGAAGCTTCAGCAACACTGCTTCGAGGATGGTCGGATCGGTGTCCTTGACCTTGACGCGGCCACCGGTAGCGGCAGCAGCAACCAGATAAGTGCCGGTCTCGATGCGGTCAGGCATGACTTTGTAGGTTGCCGAGTGCAGACGCTTCACGCCATCAATAGTGATGGTGTCAGTACCAGCGCCTTGAATTTTCGCACCCATGGCAATCAGGAAGTTTGCCAGGTCAACGACTTCAGGTTCACGGGCGGCGTTCTGCAGAACGCTGCGGCCGTTGGCCAGGCTCGCGGCCATCATGATGTTTTCGGTACCGGTCACGCTGACGGTATCAAAGAAGAAGTTAGCACCGCGCAGACCGCCTTCAGGGGCTTTGGCCTTGATGTAGCCGCCCTCGACGTCAATGATCGCGCCCATGGCTTCGAGGCCACGAATGTGCAGATCCACTGGACGCGAGCCGATGGCGCAACCGCCTGGCAACGCGACTTCAGCTTCGCCGAAACGGGCGACCATAGGGCCGAGCACCAGAATCGAAGCGCGCATGGTCTTCACCAGCTCGTACGGGGCAATCAGCGTCTTGATCGTGCGCGGATCGATTTCCACGCTGAGTTTTTCGTCGATCACCGGCTCGATACCCATACGACCGAACAGTTCGATCATGGTGGTGATGTCGTGCAAGTGCGGCAGGTTCTGGACGGTTACCGGGCCATCGGCCAACAGGGTCGCGGCAAGAATCGGCAGGGCAGAGTTTTTCGCCCCGGAAATGCGGATTTCGCCATCAAGACGAACGCCGCCAGTAATAATCAATTTATCCATTAGAGTCTCGACGCCAAGTGGCTCAGGTGCGCTCGGCCCACGCAGCGCGGCTGAAAAATTTCATGGTGACCGCATGGATGCTGCCATCGGCAATCCAAGGGTTCAAATGCGTGTAGATCTGCTGCTGACGCTTGACCGGGCTCAGCGTAGCCAACTCGTCATTGATCACGTTCAGCTGGAAGTTGCAGCCTTCGCCTTCAACTTCGACCTGTACCTCGGGCAGCTTCCCTTCAAGGAAGCTCTTAACTTCTACGGCGTGCATGCAAAACCTCGATTGGCGACCTACGCGCGCGGGTCGGCCATCATACAAAAAAGCCCACTCAATGCGAACCCCGCAACGCAGGACCCGGACGAGGGGCTTTCATAAAGGACAATCAATGATTGTGAAGCAGTTCAGTCAACTCGGACACCTGGGCGATCTTGCGCATGTCTTCCGGCATGGAACGAATGCTTACATCTTTGCCCGCGTCACGCGCATCACGCATGAACGCGAGCAGCAAGGCCAGACCAACGCTGCTGGACTTCTCGACACCGGAGCAGTCCAGAACAACGGTCGACAACTCGCTCGACTTGATCAGCGCGGCACCCTGCTTGCGCAAGGCCGGACCGGTCGAATAGTCGAGCGTACCGGTTAACTGCAGCTCGCCCGGCGCAACGAGCTTGACGGCTGACTCGGTCATTGCGGAGCAGCTTCAGGCGCTTTCTCTTTAGCCTTGGCAACTTCACCCGCCCAGTTGTTGATCGTCTGGTCGAGGTTGTTGCCGTTACGCTGCATTGCATCGGCGAATTGATCACGGAACAGCTTGCCGATGTTAATCCCGTTAATGATCACGTTCCGTACCTTCCACTCGCCGCCAATCTTGACGAGTGTGTAGGAGACCGGATACATCGCGCCGTTGGTACCCTTGACCTGCATTTCAACGCTGGTGCGATCGGCGCCTTCAGGTTTTTCAGGCGAAACGGTGATGCCCTGGTTGTTGTATTCAAGCAGTGCGTTGCCATAGAACTGCATCAGGCTGCGCTTGAAGTTTTCCTGGAAGCGCTGAATCTGCTCTGGAGAAGCGTTGCGCGAGTACTTCACGGTCATGATGCTTTTGGAAATGCCATCGGCATCTACCACCGGACCGACAATGCGGTTCAGCGCGTCGTAAAACGCGCCCGGATTACTTTTGTACTGTTCTTTGTTGGCTGCCAGATCACTCAGCAATTCCTTGGTGGTGCGATCCACCAGATCATGAGCGGACGGTGTGGCGGCGGCATTCCCCAGCATTGGCAACAATGCCAGCAACACCAACAGACCACGGCGCACGATAGAGATCATGTAAAAGCTCCTCATTTAGCGTCTTTACTCACGGTATTGAGCAGGAATTTTCCGATAAGGTCTTCCAGCACAAGCGACGACTGCGTGTCATGGATGGTACTGCCATCCTTAAGCAACCCATCGTCGCCACCTACGCTGATACCCACATATTTCTCACCGAGCAAGCCAGCGGTCAAAATCGATGCAGTGGAATCGAGAGGCAGGTTATTCACCTTCTTCTGGACTTCCATGGTCACCCGACCTGTGAAGGTGTCGCGATCAAGATCAATCGCCGTGACCTTGCCAATTGTGACGCCAGCCATGCTCACCTTGGCTCTGACAGTCAAACCGGCAATATTGTCGAAATTTGCATAAAGTTTATAAGTATCAGTGCTGGCGCTGGAGCTCAGACCGCTGACGCGCAGGGCAAGCAGGAGCAAAGCCAGAATCCCGGCCAGCAGGAACAGGCCTACACCTGTTTCGATGGTGCGGTTTTGCATCAGAAATCTCCAAACATCAAGGCGGTCAGAATAAAGTCCAGGCCCAGTACGGCCAAGGAGGCATACACGACTGTTTTCGTCGTGGCACGACTGATCCCTTCTGAGGTGGGTTCGCAGTCGTAACCCTGGAAAACGGCAATCCAGGTCACAACGAACGCAAATACGACGCTCTTGATGACGCCGTTAATCACATCATCAACGAAAGAAACGCTGTTCTGCATGTTTGACCAGAAAGAGCCTTCATAGACACCCAGCCAGTCGATCGCTACCCAGGAGCCTCCCCAGATACCCACTACGCTGAAGATCATGGCCAGCAGCGGCAGGGAAATGAACCCGGCCCACAGACGTGGCGCAACGATGTACTTGAGCGGGTCAACACCGATCATTTCCAGACTGGACAACTGCTCGGTCGATTTCATGTTGCCGATCTCGGCGGTCAATGCCGAACCTGCACGGCCAGCAAACAGCAACGCCGTAACCACAGGCCCCAACTCTCGCAAAAGCGTAAGGGCAACCATTTGCCCGACTGCCTGCTCCGAACCGTACTTGGTCAGGATGCTGAAACCCTGAAGCGACAGCACCATGCCGATAAACATGCCCGATACGACGATGATCGCCAGGGACATGACACCGACCGAGTAGAGCTGCCTGACCAGCAACTGAAAGCTGCCGCCAATCGAGCTCCGCCCCAGCAAGGCGTGAACCAGAAAAATCGCCGAACGCCCGAGCACCGCCAGGATATCGATTGCGGCACGGCCGAGAAGGCGTACTCGCTCCATTAATGACTTCTTGCGCATCAGCGCTTCCCCAAAAGATCTTCGCGGTAATCCGGCGCAGGATAGTGAAACGGCACCGGGCCGTCCGGGTTGCCGGTCATGAATTGACGAATGCGCGGATTGTCCGAGCCCATCAGTTCTTCGGGTGTCCCCTGCCCCAGCACCTGACCGTCGCCGACAAGATAGAGGTAGTCAGCAATACTCGCCGTTTCGTCCAGATCATGGGAGACCACAACACTGGTGATACCGAGCGCATCATTGAGCAGCTTGATCAGACGAACCAGCACACCCATTGCAATGGGGTCTTGCCCCACGAATGGCTCGTCGTACATGAGTATCTGGGGATCGAGGGCAATCGCACGAGCCAGCGCCACGCGACGCTTCATGCCACCTGACAGTTCGTCGGGCATCAACTCGATGGCACCGCGCAGTCCCACTGCCTGTAACTTGAGCAGGACAATGTCACGAATCATTTCTTCCGGCAGCTCTGTATGGACCCGCAACGGGAAGGCAACGTTCTCGAACACATCCAGGTCCGTAAACAGTGCACCGCTCTGGAACAAAACGCCCATGTGCTTGCGCGCATCGAACAAATCGCTGCGCGACAAGGCGGGCAGGTTCTGACCGTTGACCCACACTTCGCCAGCAGAAGGCCGTAGCTGGGCCCCCATCAAACGCAGCAAAGTAGTTTTGCCACTGCCCGAAGGTCCCATGATGCCGGTGACTTTGCCGCGGGGAATACGAATATCAACATTATCGAAAATGCTGCGCGTACCGCGCCTGAAGGAAACGCCCTTCAGCTCGATCGCGTAGGCGTTATCGGCGCTCATCTAAACTCCTTGCGATACAGCCTCACGTTCAGCTGCCGAGTCCCTGTCGGGAGACATGCTGTCTCGGTGGGCGGAACAAGCCGCGAACTATACCACTGCGACAAGGCGTCGCCAAAGCGCCAAAACGATCAATCAATATCGCCATACACAATTTGCGACACTTCCTGCAAATGAGCTCGACCTATCGTCATACAGAACGTTTAAACGCAAAGCTCGACGATCAGACGTGAGGGAATCGCGCATTACCGCTATAATCGCCGCCTTTTAACCGGCCAACCGATTTTCACATGAACCAATCCAGCGACCTGATCCAGTCAGCACAACGCACCATCCGCCTTGAAATCGAAGCCGTGGAGGGGTTGTTACCTAATATCGACGCGGATTTCATCAAGGCCTGCGAGATGATTCTCGCGAGCAAAGGACGCGTTGTTGTGGTGGGCATGGGAAAATCAGGCCACATCGGAAAAAAGATCGCCGCCACTCTGGCGAGCACCGGCACCACTTCGTTTTTTGTTCACCCAGCCGAAGCCAGCCACGGCGACATGGGCATGATCACTTCCGGTGACATCATCCTCGCCCTGTCAAACTCGGGAACAACGGCTGAAATCGTTACATTGCTGCCCCTGATCAAACGCCTTGGCATCAAGATGATCAGCCTGACGGGCAATCCGGAGTCAACCCTGGCTGAAGCTGCCGACGTTAACCTTAATGCTCGTGTGGAACATGAGGCCTGCCCACTGAATCTGGCGCCTACCTCTTCGACAACTGCAGCACTGGTCATGGGCGATGCTCTCGCAGTAGCACTGCTGGAAGCCCGCGGTTTCACGGCTGAAGACTTCGCGTTCTCGCATCCCGGTGGTGCTTTAGGCAGACGCTTGCTGCTCAAGGTCGAGCACGTCATGCACAGCGGCGAACAACTGCCACAAGTACAGCGCGGCACTCTGCTGCGCGACGCGCTGATGGAAATGACCCGCAAGGGACTGGGCATGACCGCAGTTATCGAGGCCGATGGACGACTGGCCGGGATATTCACTGACGGCGACCTGCGCCGCACTCTGGATCGTCCGATTGATATTCGCCTGGCAACCATCGATGACGTGATGACCGTTCACGGCAAGACAGCCCGCCCTGAAATGCTCGCGGCTGAAGCATTGAAAATCATGGAAGATCACAAGATCGGTTCACTCATCGTCGTTGACGAAAATGATCATCCGGTCGGAGCTTTCAACCTGCAGGACCTGCTGCGCGCAGGCGTCATGTAATGGAGATGCGCAAATGACTACCGATCTGCTGCAACGCGGCAAAAATATCAAACTGGCCATCTTCGACGTCGACGGCGTACTGACCGACGGTCGCCTGTACTTCCTTGAGGACGGTAGCGAATTCAAGACTTTCAACACGCTGGACGGCCAAGGCATTAAAATGCTGATCGCCTCTGGCGTGGCAACGGCCATTATCAGCGGCCGCAAGACCCCAGTGGTTGAACGTCGGGCAAAGAACCTCGGTATTGAACATCTTTATCAGGGCCGTGAAGACAAGCTGGTGGTTCTCGACGAACTACTCGGCCAACTCGGTCTGAATTACGAACAGGTCGCCTATCTGGGTGATGATCTGCCAGACTTGCCAGTCATTCGGCGTGTCGGCCTGGGCATGGCGGTGGCCAATGCCGCTACTTTTGTCCGGCAACATGCCCATGGCATTACCCTGGCGCGCGGTGGCGAAGGCGCAGCGCGCGAGTTCTGTGAATTGATCATGAGCGCCCAAGGCAGTCTTGAAGCCGCCCACGCAGCCTACTTATAGACAGAAGCCATTTATGCTTAGCAAACGAATTCGAACGTTTCTGATCCTCGGTGTGCTGGCATTTTTGCTGGCCGCCGCAGGCTATTGGAACATCAGCCCGGAAAGCTTCATGGAGCAACCGGCTGCTACGGTGGACGAAAGCGCCATCGACTTTTACGCAATCAATGCTCACAGCGTGCAGTATCTGCCGGATGGCAAGTTGCAGTACGAAATGACGGCCGACAAGGTCGAGCATATCAAGGCCACCGATGTGACAATGCTGACCACGCCAGACTTGCAGATGTACCGTGGCACCCTGTTTCCCTGGCATATCCAGAGCAAAACGGGTGAGGTTTCCCCTGGTGGTGAGCAAGTCGAACTGATTGACTCGGTTCGCATAGCAAGAACCGACGAGAAAAAACGTACGACCATAATTACCAGCAGTCGAATGACCGTATTCCCGCAGAAGCAATATGCGCAGACCGAGCAAGCCGTTAGAATCGACGGCGCGGGCGGTGTGACTACGGCCAAGGGAATGAAAGCGTATTTGAACGACGGCAGGATGGACCTGCTATCTAATGTAAGAGGACAGTATGAGGCTCGTTAAAACCCTTCCTTTTTTGCTTGGCCTGGGTGCAGCACTGGGAAGCGCGAGCGCCTGGTCCCTGCCGACTGATCGCGATCAGCCGATCCACATTCAGTCCGACGACGCACAACTCGACGACAAGAAAGGCGTTGCTACCTACAAAGGCAACGTAATCATCACCCAGGGCTCGATGAAGATCACCGGCAACACAGTGACCATCACACGTAATGCCCAAGGCGAAGTCGACGTGTTCACATCGGTCGGCAACCTGGCCTACTACGAGCAGAAGCCGTCTGTAGACAAGCCTATCGTTCAAGCCTACGCGATCACCATCCAGTACTACGCTGCGCAGGATCGTATCGTACTGATCGACAAGGCCAAGGTCATCAATGATGGCAACACGTCCGAAGGCGAGAAGATCGTGTATGACACGGTCAAGCAGATCGTCAGTGCTGGTCGTGCCAATGGCGGCAGCAAGGTGACCACGCCACGTCCGCGTATTGACATGGTTATCCAGCCGAAAAAGAAAACCGACCAGCAGAAGGCCCAGTAAATGGCGACGCTGAAAGCCCAGCATTTGGCTAAGAGCTACAAGGGCCGTCAGGTCGTTCGCGATGTGAGCCTGTCCATCGAAAGCGGCCAGATCGTTGGATTGCTGGGGCCTAACGGCGCTGGCAAGACCACTTGCTTTTACATGATTGTCGGCCTGGTTCAGGCGGATCAGGGGCGAGTGTTGATCGACGACCTGGATGTAAGCCACCAGCCCATGCACGGCCGTGCACGTGCCGGTATTGGCTACCTGCCACAGGAAGCCTCGATCTTTCGCAAGTTGTCGGTAGCCGACAACATCATGGCGATTCTCGAGACCCGTCAGGAACTGGACCGGGATGGACGCCGCAAGGAGCTGGAAAGCCTGCTGCAGGAGTTCCACATCACCCATATCCGCGACAATATGGGCATGAGCCTGTCTGGTGGTGAGCGCCGCCGCGTAGAAATCGCACGCGCACTTGCTACCTCACCGAAATTCATTCTGCTCGACGAACCATTCGCAGGTGTGGACCCGATTTCCGTAGGCGATATCAAACAGATCATCCACCATCTGAAAGCCAAGGGCATCGGCGTGCTTATCACTGATCACAACGTTCGTGAAACTCTGGACATCTGCGAGACAGCCTACATCGTCAATGACGGGCAGCTAATTGCCGAAGGCGACTCGGAAACCATTCTCGCAAATCAGCTGGTGAAAGAGGTCTACCTCGGTCACGAGTTCCGCCTGTAAAAAGAACTGCGGTGCCCGGCTTTAAAGGCGGGCATGCCTGGTTGTTGGTGCTGATGGTTATTAAATGCCAGCATCCCCTAGGCAAACACTTCAGTTTCAGGCATATAATTTGCTTATGTACGCGCCCAGGCGCTCGGTAGTGGATGGCGCATGTGCGCCGGCGAATAAGGTGTTAAGCCCCAGCCATGAAACCATCGCTAGTCTTGAGAATGGGCCAGCAGCTGACGATGACGCCGCAGCTGCAACAGGCCATCCGCTTACTCCAATTGTCGACACTGGACCTCCAACAGGAGATCCAGGAGGCACTGGAGTCGAACCCTATGCTGGAACGCCAGGAAGAAGGCGACGATTTCGACAACGCTGATCCACTGGCTGACAACGTCGAGCAGAAACCTAATCCTGATGTCCAGGAGCCGACTTATCAGGAGCCGGCGCCTACTGTGGACAACCTTGAAGAGGGCGACTGGAGCGAGCGCATCCCCAACGAGCTGCCCGTCGACACCGCGTGGGAAGACGTCTACCAAACCAGCGCCAGCAGCCTGCCCAGCAACGACGATGACGAATGGGACTTCACCACTCGCACCTCTGCCGGTGAGAGCCTGCAAAGCCATTTGCTCTGGCAGTTGAATCTGGCGCCGATGTCCGACACCGATCGCCTGATCGCCGTGACGCTGATCGACTGCATCAACAATCAGGGTTATCTGGACGAGACGCTGGAAGAAATCCTCGACGCCTTCGATCCCGAGCTTGATATCGAGCTCGACGAGATTGAAGCCGTGCTCCACCGCATCCAGCAGTTTGAACCCGCCGGCATCGGCGCGCGCAACCTTAGCGAATGCCTGCTGCTGCAACTGCGTCAGCTACCTGCAAAAACCCGTTGGCTCAACGAAGCACAGCGCCTGGTCAGTGACTACATCGACCTGCTGGGGAGCCGCGACTACTCGCAGCTCATGCGCCGCATGAAGCTCAAGGAAGATGAACTGCGCCAGGTCATCGAACTGGTGCAAAGCCTCAACCCTCGCCCGGGTTCGCAAATCGAGTCCACCGAAGCTGAGTATGTGGTACCGGACGTCATTGTGCGCAAGGACAACGAGCGGTGGCTGGTTGAGCTCAATCAGGAATCGGTCCCACGCCTGCGTGTGAATCCGCAATACGCCGGGTTTGTCCGCCGCGCTGATACCAGCGCCGATAACACCTTCATGCGCAATCAGCTGCAAGAAGCACGCTGGTTCATCAAAAGCCTGCAGAGCCGCAATGAAACCCTGATGAAAGTGGCGACACAGATCGTCGAGCACCAGCGCGGCTTTCTTGAGTATGGCGATGAGGCGATGAAGCCACTGGTCCTGCATGACATTGCAGAGGCCGTAGGCATGCATGAGTCGACCATTTCTCGTGTAACCACGCAGAAATTCATGCATACCCCCCGTGGTATTTACGAGTTGAAATATTTCTTCTCGAGCCATGTAAGCACCTCCGAGGGCGGTGAATGTTCATCCACAGCCATTCGGGCGATCATCAAAAAACTGGTTGCAGCGGAAAATCAGAAAAAGCCGTTGAGTGACAGCAAGATCGCTGGTTTACTGGAGGCACAAGGCATTCAAGTAGCCCGTCGCACAGTAGCCAAATACCGCGAATCTCTTGGCATTGCGCCGTCGAGTGAACGCAAGCGACTGATGTGACGAGAGGTACCGTAGCAACCGTGCGAGCGTTGGCCCGAGGCGGTTTCTACACAACCCGGTTGCTAGCCACAGCGTTCCAGTGGCAGGCAAACGCCTGCCTCTTTATGCACTGGCAATAAGGAGAAAGCGGTATGCAAGTCAACATCAGTGGACATCAACTGGATGTGACCGACGCCCTACGCGACTACATCACCGAAAAACTCGGACGACTGGAGCGCCACTTCGACAAGATCACTAATGTGCAGGTCATCATGGAGGTCGAGAAGCTCAAGCAGAAAATCGAAGCCACCCTGCACATCCCCGGCTCAAAGGTCGTCGCCAATGCGGAACATGATGACATGTACGCGGCAATCGACCTTTTGACCGACAAGCTGGATAGACAACTGCTCAAGCATAAGGAAAAACAGCTAAGCCTCCTTCAGGGTGCAACGGCTCGCTGATACCCCCAAAACATGATCCGACTAGAAAATATCCTGACCCCCGGCCGTTCACTCGTGAACGTGCCGGGCGGCAGCAAGAAAAAAGTCCTCGAACAAATTGCCAACCTGATCGGCAAAGAAGTGCCTGATCTGGATTCGGACGACGTGTTTTCGAGTCTTATCGCCCGTGAAAAGCTAGGTTCTACCGGCTTTGGTAATGGCATCGCCATTCCGCATTGTCGCTTGAAGGGGTGTGAATCTCCTATCAGCGCGTTGTTGCACCTGAACGCTCCTGTAGATTTCGACGCTATCGATGGCGCCCCCGTTGACCTGCTGTTTGTTCTGCTGGTCCCGGAAGCGGCTACCGATGCACACCTGGAATTGCTGCGCCAGATAGCCAGCATGCTAGACCGCAAAGAAGTGCGTGAACGCCTGCGTAGTGCCCCGAGCAATGAAGCCCTTTATCAGGTAGTACTGGACGAGCAAAACGGTCATTAATCATGCGCATGATCATTGTGAGCGGTCGCTCAGGCTCCGGCAAAAGCACAGCGCTGGACGTCCTGGAAGACAGCGGTTTTTACTGCGTTGATAACCTCCCGGCGGGCCTGCTGCCCGAGTTGGCCGAACGCGCGCTGATCAACACCGAGCTGGCTGACCCACTGCTGGCGGTGTCTATTGACGCACGTAACCTGCCCAGCCACCTGACCCGCTTCCCACAGATGCTGGAAGAGGTCCGTTCACGCAATATCCAGTGCGACGTGCTTTACCTGGATGCGGATGAATCAACGCTCTTCAAGCGGTTCTCGGAAACCCGTCGCCGTCATCCTCTGAGCAACGCAGACCGCTCGCTGGCCGAGGCCATTCGGGACGAGACCACATTGCTGGGGCCGATCATTGATCTTGCCGACCTGAAGATCAACACCACCCACCTGAATCTCTACCAGTTGCGCGACACCCTCAAGCTTCGCCTGCTGAACAAGCCGGAGCCGGGTACCGCGTTCCTGCTCGAGTCTTTCGGTTTCAAGCGCGGTATGCCCGTGGATGCCGATCTGGTATTCGACGTACGCTGCCTACCTAATCCTTACTGGAAGCCAGAGCTGCGAGAACAATCGGGAAAAGATCAGCCTGTTATCGACTATCTAGCTGCACAGCCTGATGTGGAGGAGATGTTTCAGGACATCTTCGCGTATCTAAACAAGTGGTTGCCGCGCTTTGCTGCCAGCAACCGCTCGTATGTAACCATTGCCATTGGCTGCACTGGCGGCCATCACCGCTCGGTGTACCTGACCGAGCGCCTGGGTCAGGTCCTGCAACAATCCCTCAAAAACGTTCAGGTTCGCCACCGCGACATAAGCTGAAAGGACTTCCCCTGCGATGCCCGCTCTTCAAATCACCATTATCAACAAGCTGGGCCTGCACGCCCGCGCAGCCGCCAAATTCGTCGGAGTCGCCGGCAAGTACCCCTGCCAGATCCGCGTGGGTCGCTCACCGGAAAGCATGGTGGATGGCAAAAGCATCATGGCAGTGATGATGCTCGCCGCTGGCAAAGGCACGGATATTCACCTTTCGACCGAGGGCGAGCAGGAGCAGGCTGCGCTGGATGGTCTGGTTGAGTTGATCAATAACAAGTTTGATGAAGGGGAATAGTCGTTGAACTCGGCGCGCCACAGCCTTTTACACTAACGCCCTCAACTCGCGAAATTTTCGATCTTGACCTGCCCATCCGGGAAAGTAGCGACAATCTCCAACTCTCCGCCCATCGCACGGATGTAATTGCGCAAAGTGCTGATGTACATATCCGTACGACGTTCCATTTTCGAAATAGCCGCCTGATTGACGTGCAAAGTCTTGGCTAGAGTCGCTTGGCTCAAGGCTTTTGCTTGACGCAATTCGTGAAGCGGCATTTGCTCCAGGTGCTCTTGATACAACCGATCAGCAGCGGCCCGGGACTCAGGCGACATACGCGCTTGCAGTTCGGAGAATTTTTTAGCCATCTGTAAGACCCTCTGTACGCAATGTTTCAAGGTGCTCGCGGTAAAGACGCTCAGCTAAAGGCACATGCTCATCGTACCAGCGGTTCTGCCCGGTTTTGTCCCCACCAATCAGCAATAAAGCGCAACGCCTGGGATCAAAGGCATAAAGAACCCGGTAAGGCCGACCGGCGTGCTGAACGCGAAGCTCTCTCAGAATGCCAAGACGCGCCCCGCTGATCCCACTGCTGTGTGGGAATCGTAGAGAGGGACCGAATTGCCCTAGCAGCCTGACGCTTGATTCAACACTGGCCTGTTCGTCCTCCCCCAAACCGTCCCACCAACATTCAAACTCATCTGTGTATTCAATTTCCCAATTCATAGAAGAACTATGAAACGGTGAAAATATAACCTCAACGGAATATATCAGCGAACGCTAACAGAAACCTCCGTAATTCATGTAGGAATTGTTCGTATATCTATACGGCACCTAAAAAAAATCCGGTCCCTTTCGGGTCCGGACTCTTCATCATTAACAGGGCTTACTCGAAACACTTACCCCTTCTTCACAAACTCCGACTTCAGCTTCATCGCGCCAATGCCGTCGATCTTGCAATCGATGTCGTGATCGCCATCCACCAGACGGATGTTCTTCACCTTGGTGCCAACCTTCACGACCAGCGAGGAGCCTTTGACTTTGAGGTCCTTGATGACGGTGACGGTATCGCCGTCTTGCAGGGTATTGCCTACCGAATCCTTGATGACTTTGACGTCATCAGCCGCTTCGCTGCTGCCGTCGGCAGACCATTCATGCGCGCATTCCGGGCAGATCAGTTGAGTACCGTCTTCGTAGGTGTATTCGGAATTGCATTTCGGGCAGGCAGGTAAGCTCACGGACATTCTCGCGTCGAAGGGTAAAAACCATGGATTATAAGTGGTTTTAGACGTAGGCAGGAGGCGAATGTCACTTCGCCGCCTCGCCCACCCTTCAAGCCAGGGCTGTGTCCATCACCATCATCAGGCAGAACCCCGCGATCAGGCCAAGGCTGGCGACCTTGTCGTGCCCATTGCGACGTGATTCGGGGATGATCTCTTGAGTAACCACCAGCAACATGGCACCGGCAGCAAATGCTAGTCCTAGCGGCAACAGCAACTCGGCGATTGCTACGAGCCAGGCGCACAGCAGTGCGAAAACCGGCTCAACCAGACCTGACGCAGCGCCGATCAGAAATGCCTTGAAGCGCGACATCCCGGCCCCCGCCAGCACCAACGCAATGACCAGTCCCTCGGGCACATCCTGTATCGCGATGCCCATGGCGAGACTGTCCGCGTCGGGCAAACCGCCGCCAGCGGACACACCAATAGCCATGCCTTCAGGGATGTTGTGGGCAATGATCGCGATGACGAACAACCAGATCCGCGGCGCAATTGCAGGAAGTTCTCCACCGCTCAGAGGCGAACCTTTGGAGACGATATGGTCAACCACAAACAAGCCGACAGCCCCGAGAAAAATACCAAGGCTGACAAGCCCGCCAGCACCCCACGGGGAAAATCCAAGGCTTTCAGCCGCCGCAAGGCCAGGCACGATCAGGGAGAACGCGGTCGCCGCCAACATCACTCCTGCACCGAAGCCGAGCAAACCATCGGACACCGATGCAGGCATGCCCCTGATGACCAGCACGGGAACGGCACCTAACGCGGTGCCCAGAGCACAAATCGCTCCGCCCTCAAGTGCCCGCATCAGGCGCGGTTCAAGATTCAGCCACTCAAGCGCATGAGCGACCAGAAGCGCCATACCTGCCAACAGCAGAACCGATCCCAGTGCCAGGCGAAACAACCGCCCGCTGCTGACGGTGAGTATTTCCGTGCGCATAAACTGCCCTGGATCTGATTATTGGGAGATCAGACCAGAGCGGCCTGGTAACGACGAGCGACTTCAGCCCAGTTGACGACGTTGTAAAACGCGTTGATGTATTCCGGGCGACGGTTCTGGTAACGCAGGTAATACGCGTGCTCCCAGACGTCCAGCCCCAGAATTGGCGTGTTGCCGTTCATAAGCGGACTGTCCTGGTTACCGCTGCTCTCAACCACCAGTTTTTTCTCCGGGGTCACGCTCAGCCAGGCCCAGCCACTGCCGAAACGTGTCAGTGCTGCCTTGGTGAAAGCATCCTTGAATTGCTCGAAGCCACCCAGTTGCTCATCAATCGCTTTTGCCAGTGCACCGTCAGGCGAGCCGCCACCGGTTGGGGTCATGACATCCCAGAACAACGAATGGTTGGCGTGCCCCCCACCCTGGTTGATGACCGCAGGGCGCAGCTTCTCCGGGAGTTGAGCGACAGATGCCACCAGCTTCTCGATTGGCCACTCAGCCCACTCAGTACCTTCAACCGCCGCGTTCAGGTTATTGATGTAAGTCTGGTGGTGCTTGCTGTAGTGAATCTCCATGGTCTGCGCATCGATGTGCGGTTCCAGGGCATCGTAAGCGTATGGCAAGGCAGGCAAAGTAAACGGCATATCAATGTACTCCGTAGAAAAGGCCGGAAGTGGCTGCGGCATTGCGTTGTAATGACGAGCGCGAATGCTCGCCGCCACTGTTCAACAGGCGATGGGTGCGCGGGTATTCACCGTGCTCGCTGATAAAACTCAGCAGCTCGGCGTAGGTTTTGCTGCTATGGCGCAACGCAGCCTGACGCAAAGCTGGCGGCAGACGTTGCTCTTGCATGACCCGCAACAGGTGCTGATGGATCGCGCACAGGTACTCCGCGCTCTCCTCCGGCTGGCCCAGACTCAAATGCAGGTCGGCAAGGTTGTGATGGGAAATGACGCAAGCGGCCACCGCTTCATCAGGGTTGGGCCAGCGCTCGAACAACACCTGAGCCAGCGCCAGCGCCTGCAGATACAACTCGCGGGCGTCAACCAGCTCACCGAGATTGAAACAGCGATTGGCTTTTTCGATTGTGCGTTTCCAATGCTCCATGGCGCGACTCCTCAAGCGATGGCCGACGGGTCAGATCCCGCCAGCAGTGAGTTTTTCCGGATCCAGCAATGCCTCCAGCTGGCTGCGCTGCAGGTCGGTGTGTTCAAGGGCGACGTCGATGATCGGACGCCCCTGCTTGTAGGCCGTCTTGGCAATTTCGGCGGCCTTCTGGTAACCAATGATCGGGTTCAGGGCAGTGACCAGAATCGGGTTGCGCGACAAGGCTTCCTTTAGCTTCGCTTCATTGACCTTGAAGGTCGCGATGGCCTTGTTGGCCAGCAGTCGGCTGGAGTTGGCCAGTAGCTCGATGCTGCTCAGCAGGTTTTGCGCAATGATCGGCAGCATCACGTTCAACTCGAAGTTACCTGACTGCCCGGCGACCGTGATCGCCGCGTCATTGCCAATGACCTGTGCCGCCACCATGGCTGTGGCTTCCGGGATCACCGGGTTAACCTTGCCCGGCATGATCGACGAACCCGGCTGCAAAGCTTCCAGTTCAATCTCTCCCAGCCCGGCCAGCGGACCGGAATTCATCCAGCGCAGGTCATTGGCGATTTTCATCAGCGAAACCGCAGTTCCCTTTAGCTGGCCAGACACAGCAACGGCCGTGTCCTGGGAGCCGATCAACGCAAACAAATCCTTGCCGGGCACAAAAGCCACGTTGCTCAAACGGCTCAAATGACTGCTGAAACGCTTGGCAAACTCCGGATGCGCATTGATTCCGGTACCCACGGCGGTGCCGCCCTGAGCCAACGCCTGCAGGCTTGGCAGCAAGGCCTGGAGATGTTCGATATTGGCGCGAATCTGCTGAGCCCAACCGTTCAGCACCTGACTCATGCGCACAGGCATGGCGTCCATCAAGTGTGTGCGGCCGGTCTTGATGAAGGGGTGCACCTCATCAGCCTTGCGCTCGATCACGTCGACCAGATGGGTCAACGCCGGTAATAGCTGCTCGTGCAACGCCAGGGCGGCACTGACGTGAATAGTGGTCGGGATAATGTCGTTGCTGCTCTGGCCACAATTCACGTGGTCGTTGGCGTTGACCTTGTCGCCCAGTACGCGGCTGGCAATGGTAGCGATGACTTCGTTGGCGTTCATGTTGGTGCTGGTGCCGGAACCGGTCTGAAACACGTCCACCGGAAAGTGCGCCATGTAATCGCCGCTCAGCAATTCCTGACAGGCACTGACAATCGCTTCGCTCTGCGCGGCCGTTATCTGCTCCAGCTCAAGGTTCGCGTGCGCGGCGGCAGCCTTGGCGAGCAATAGTGCACGGATGAACTGCGTTGGCATGCGCAGGTTACTGATAGGGAAGTTATTCACCGCACGCTGGGTCTGAGCGCCATACAGGGCCTCGGCCGGGACCTGCAATTCGCCCATGCTGTCGCGTTCGATACGGGTATTACTCATCGGAATTTCCTTGCACCAGTTCAGTAGGAGAGATCGAGGGCTGCAGCAGGCATGTCGCCAACTGCCAGCTGTAGGCCTGCCAGCGTTGTTGGTCGGCCGGGGAGTTGATGAGGGCCTTGAGATCGCGCAGCGGACGCCAGGCCTGATCGACGCATAGACAGCGCCAATGCCAGGGCAAAACCGTATCGCGAGCTGTGTCGATAAGCAGCCGGAAGGAGGTTTCAGCAATCATTCGCTGAGGCGTAGCGGTGAAGCGCGCCAGATACCGGCCTTCGGCGAGGTAGTGATCGATCAGCCGTGGTTCGTCAGGCTCAAGGGCACAACGAATTCTAAAACTCATCCCGCGCCAGTTTTCCAGGTGTGCAGGAAGTGCGTGCAAGACAGGACCCATAACCACGGCTCATCCAGATAATGATATTCATTATTAAATGATATTGAGAATCAAAACAACCGTAGAGGGTGAAGGGATTTAGAGGGGGAGGAGAATAATCGTCGGAACGGCATGTTTTTTTGTGGGAGCTGAGCTTGCTCGCGATAAGGCTGGACACGGTTCACTTCAGATCGCATCCAGCCTTATCGCGAGCAAGCTCAGCTCCCACAGAGACAAAGGTGGGTGCGGACAACTTTTGTATCAGCTACCGGCGACGGTCATCCGCTCGATCAATACAGAGCCCGTGCGGATGTTACTGCGTAGCTCGAGATCGCTGCCAACGGCAACGATTTGCTTGAACATGTCACGCATGTTGCCGGCGATGGTCACTTCCTGCACCGCGAACTGGATTTCGCCGTTCTCGACCCAGAAACCGGCCGCGCCGCGGGAATAATCACCGGTCACCATGTTCAGGCCACTGCCCATCAACTCGGTGACCAGCAGCCCGCGGCCCATGCGGCGGATCAGCGCTGCCTGGTCTTCAGTCCCGTGGGTGACGAACAGGTTATGCACGCCGCCCGCGTTTGCGGTGCTTGGCAAGCCCAGCTTACGGCCAGAGTAGGTGCTAAGAATGTAAGAAACCAACTCGCCATTTTCGACGAACGGTTTGGCATACGTTGCCAGACCATCACCGTCGAACGCCGAACTGCCCATGGCGCGCATCAAGTGCGGCCGTTCGTCAATGGTCAGCCATTCAGGAAACAGTCGCTGACCGATGGAGCCCTCGAGGAACGACGACTTGCGATAAAGATTGCCGCCAGAAATTGCCCCGAGGAAACTGCCGAACAGTCCACCGGCCAGCTCGGCCGAAAACAACACCGGCACTTCGCACGTCGGCACTGGACGCGCGCCCAGGCGGCTGGCTGCACGCTCGGCAGCTTTGCGACCGATGCTCTGCGGATCAGCCAGCAACTCACCCTGGCGACTCACGTCATACCAGTAATCGCGCTGCATCTGGCCATCGCCTTCAGCGATCATCACGCAGCTCAGGCTGTGGCGGGTCGAGGCATAACCGCCAATAAAGCCGTGGCTGTTGCCGTACACGCGGCAGCCCTGGTGGGTATTAAGCGTCGTGCCGTCGGCATTCTTGATCCGGCTATCGGCGTCAAAAGCTGCTGCTTCGCAGATCAAGGCTTTCTCGATGGCCTGTTCAGGCGTGATATCCCAAGCATGAAACAGGTCAAAATCCTGCTGTTCCCTGGCCATCAGCGCAGCGTCAGCCAGGCCTGACGCCTCATCCTCAGATGTATGTTTAGCGATGGCGAGCGCGGCGGCGACAGTCTCACGAACTGCATCAGCACCACTGGCTGAGGTACTGGCCGAGCCTTTACGCTGGCCTACGTACAAGGTAATGCCGAAACCCTGGTCACGATTGAATTCGACGGTTTCCACTTCGCGCTGACGAACCGAGGTCGACAGGCCCTGCTCCAGCGACACAGCGACTTCGCAGGCACTGGCACCCTGACGCCTGGCTTCGGCAATGATTTGCTCGACTTGTTCCTGCAGTGCGGGCAAGGCCTGTGGGCCGACGCTTTGTGATGCACTCATGACTTTCTCCATCAAATTCTGCTTTCGGCACGAGCCGAATACCGAGCGGGCCGGACAAGAGGCCCATGACTGGTTATCATGGCGGCGTTTATTTGCGGACTGCCCCCATGGTTGATTCTTACGACGACTCCCTCGACGGGGAGAAAAGCAAAACCCAGGTCAAACGCGAGCTGCATGCTCTGGTTGAACTTGGCGAGCGTCTTGTGTCGCTCAAACCTGATTTGCTGAACAAGCTGCCTTTGACCGATCCGCTGCGCAGAGCCTTGGCCGATGCGCCCAAGCACACGGCTCATATCGCACGCAAACGGCATATTCAGTTCATCGGCAAGCTGATGCGCGATCAGGATCTGGACGCCATTCTGGTGCTTCTCGATCAACTCGATGCCTCCACTCGCCAATACAACGAACGTTTTCACGGACTGGAACGCTGGCGTGATCGACTGATCGCCGGTGATGACGGTCTGCTCGAAATGTTCGTTGCTGAATATCCGGAAGCGGACCGTCAGCAGCTGCGTTCGCTGATCCGTCAGGCCCAACACGAGCTGGCCCATAACAAGGCGCCTGCGTCGAGCCGGAAAATCTTCAAGTACATCCGTGAGCTGGACGAGAAACAACGCGGTTTGCGTTAACACTCGACCATGGGGCGGACTGTTCATCAGTCTGCCCCGGCCTCACACCCTCAACCGCCCGTGCCGCCTACCGTGATCGCATCGATCTTCAGGGTCGGCTGACCCACACCTACCGGAACCGACTGACCATCCTTGCCGCAGGTACCGACACCGCTGTCCAGCGACAGATCGTTACCGACCATCGACACCTTGCTCATGGCCTCCGGGCCGTTACCGATCAACGTCGCACCTTTGACCGGCGCAGTAATTTTGCCGTCTTCGATCAAATAGGCTTCGCTGGTGGAGAAAACGAACTTGCCGCTGGTGATATCTACCTGACCGCCACCCAGGTTGGCGCAGTAGATACCGCGCTTGACCGACGCAATGATTTCCTGCGGATCGCTCTGCCCACCCAACATGTAGGTATTGGTCATCCGTGGCATCGGCAGGTGCGCATAGGACTCACGACGACCATTACCGGTGCGCGCTACGCCCATCAGGCGTGCATTGAGTTTGTCCTGCATGTAGCCCTTGAGCACACCGTTTTCGATCAGGGTCGTGCATTCAGTCGGTGTGCCTTCGTCATCGACGCTCAACGAGCCGCGACGTCCAGCCAGGGTGCCGTCATCGACAATGGTGCAAAGCTTTGAAGCAACCATCTCGCCCATACGGCCACTGTAGGCCGAACTGCCTTTGCGATTGAAATCGCCTTCCAGGCCGTGACCAACCGCCTCGTGCAGCAAGACACCGGACCAGCCGGAGCCGAGAACAACGGGCAGCGTGCCCGCCGGGGCAGGAATCGCTTCGAGGTTGACCAACGCCTGACGCAACGCTTCACGGGCATAACCCATGGCGCGGTCGTCGCTGAGGAAATAACGGTAATCGGTACGCCCGCCGCCGCCATGACCGCCACGCTCGCGACGGCCGTTCTGCTCGACGATGACGCTGACGTTGAAACGCACCAGAGGGCGCACATCGGCCGCCAGACTGCCATCAGTAGAAGCGACGAGAATACGTTCCCAAACGCCCGCCATGCTCACCGTGACCTGCTGAATACGCGTATCCAGTGCACGGGTGGCAACGTCAACCCGCTTGAGCAGTTCGACTTTCTCCGCGCGGGTCATCACTTCCAGTGGGTTATCCGGCGCATACAACTGGGCCACGTCCTGTGCAGTGAAAGCCTGCACGGTGCCATTCTGACCGGCGCGGGAAATCGAGCGCGCAGCGCGAGCTGCCGTGGTCAGGGCTTCGTGAGTGATTGCATTGCTGTAGGCAAAACCGGTTTTCTCACCCGATTGGGCACGCACGCCAACTCCCTGATCGAGGTTGAAGCTGCCCTCTTTGACGATGCCGTCTTCCAGCGACCAGGACTCAGAAATCTGCCCCTGGAAATACAGGTCAGCGGCATCAATGCCTGGACCGGCCAGCTCGCCCAACACCGATTGAAGGCTGTCGAGGTTCAAGCCACCAGGTGCCAGAAGGTGTTCGCTGACAGAGGACAAGTCGCTCATATTCACTCCGAGGTCTGCACAGGCCGCACGGCGTCCTGCGTAAAAAATCGCCGGTGACTGGACACCGGCATCCGCGCCCTGATGGACGCCTGTTCTTCGTTGTCCCGTTCGGCCAGCAGCACCGCCTCGCCCTGCGCCTGTTCGGCCAGGACTCGCCCCCAGGGGTCGACGATCGCTGCATGCCCATATGTTTCCCGAGGTCCCGGATGAACTCCGCCCTGCGCGGCCGCCAGCAGATAGCACTGGGTTTCAATGGCTCGCGCACGGATCAGAATGTCCCAGTGCGCTGCGCCGGTAACGGCGGTAAAGGCCGACGGCGCAGTAATCAATTCAGCCCCTGCCTTTCGCAGAGCGGTGTACAGCTCAGGGAAGCGCAAGTCGTAGCATACGGTCAAACCGAGACGCCCCACTGGCGTGTCGGCAACCACCACATTGCTGCCATGAGCATAGTCGTCGGATTCCCGATAACGTCCACGACTGTCTGACACGTCCACATCAAACAAGTGCAGCTTGTCGTAACGCGCCACGTGCTCGCCATGCTCATCAATCAACAATGAACACGCGGTAATCTTGCCTTCAGGATTATCAATCGGCGGTAAAGGTATGGTTCCGGCAACTATCCATAACTTGAGGTCGCGAGCGGCCAGTTTCAACCATGGCAGGATTGGCCCCTGGCCTAAAGCTTCCGCCCGGCCGATATCCGCGACATCGCGACGGCCCATGGCAGCAAAGTTTTCCGGCAGTACCGCCAGGCGCGCTCCAGAAGCAGCAGCTTGTTCCAGCAGTCGCCGGGCCTGAGTCAGATTGCCCGGCACGTCGCTCTGGCTAACCATTTGAATCACGGCAAAAGACATGGCGGCCTCTCCTCAAACAACGCGCGAACCTCTGAATTGGAATGCATTTTTCTGTAGGAGCTGACGAGCATCGCGAGGCCGCGATAGCGATTCACCTGATACAACGCCATCGCGGCATCGCGGTGCTCGTCAGTTCCTACAGGGTCTCGCGGCGTCTGGGCGATGGACCCCATATAGCTTCCACTGTACTCCATGACAAACTATTGAGGTTTTTCAAACGGCTTGTCGAACGTGATCTTTGGCTCTTTCCAGGGCCCTTCGACCTTGTACTGAACGCTGGCGAATCGTGCGACACGATCGCCCAGCAGCTTATCGACCAGGAACAACGCCCCGCCAATAGCGGGCGCACCGACAATCAAAGCAGCGATCGGAAGGTTATTAGTGACCGGCAGCGTCACCAGCAGCTTGGCATCGACTCGATCCTTGACCATGTCCAGCGTCCCGTTCAACTCCAGATTGCTCGAAGGCCCGGTCAGGGTAATCGGCGTGCGCGTGACATAAACACCATCGCTCGCGATCAGCAGGCCTTTAACCCTATCGTAGCTCAACCCTTTGCCCAGCAAGTCGGAGAAATCAAGACGCAAACGACGGCCGATGGAGTTGAAGTTGAGCAGACCAAACACTCGCAATGCCTGTGCTCCGCCTTCCACCTCGACAAACTGGCCTTTTTCAAGCTTGGCATCCAGGCTGCCGGAGAAACGCTTGAGCGCCACCCAGGCCGGTGATCCGGGCCAACGACCATCGGCGTTCAATTCGAGTTTTTCGGCAGTGACCGTTGGGGCAAACCCCCATGCCTTGAGGATATCCCCGAGGTTCTTGCCTTCAACATTGCCCCGGTACCAACTGCTGGTTGAACCCGGCGTGCCTTCCCAGCCACCCTCGCCTTTCAAACGTATGCCCTTGAGACCCAGGTCCATGTCAGACAGACGAATACCTGTGGGCGTAGGACGAATCTTGAGGGCCCATGCGCCCAATAACTGCTCGCCCTGAAACAGCTGCGTGACCTTCACATCAAGCGCCGGAATCTGGCTCGGATCGATATCGGCCAGTGGGTCTGGTGCATTCTCTACAACTACTGCGGCTGGATCAGGCGCAGGCAGTCGGACATAAAGCATGTCAATACCAATAGGTGCGGTCTTCACGTCAGGAAGCGTCGCAGTACCCTTGGCAAGCTGGCTATCCAGCGAAAGCGCCCAGTTGTCGGTGTTGCGTTTGAGTTGAACACTGGCGTTGTCCAGCGTGGTGCCCATGGCGGTCAGCTTGCCAATCTGCAGGTCGACGTTATTGACCAATTGCTTGGCGCTACTACCGGGATTATCACCGGCGTAACGTTTAACCATTGCTTGCCAGGGCGCGACATCGAGTTCCGAAAGTGAGCCTCTGACACGCAGGCCTTTGGCGTCCGGGACAATGGCGCCGCCGTCGCCGAGAAACACCTCGCCACGCCCGTCGCCCAGTTTGTCCGGTGTCGCGGCGTAAGCCAGATTGGCCAGCTTGCCGGAGGCAAAACCAAAGCGCCGTTCAGCGCCCTGAAGGGTCATGCGGAATTCGCTGTCCAGGCTACTTTCAGCCGACTTGCCGAACGGTGCGGGCAAATCCACTGCTACGCCTTTCAGGCTGGAGTTGATCCGCAACGAGCTATCTGCGCCCAGAGTCAGTTGCAGCTGATACGGAATATCGCCAGAAACAGGTAACGGCTGGGTAACGCCCAACCATTCAGTCAGACGTTTTACCGTGACCTGACCGTTGGCAACCACACGAGTAAGATTGGCGCCGGGCTTGCCTTCCGCTGCGATTTCCGCAGTGACAGGGCGATCAAACGCCTGCGCCTGAACACCCTTACCACTTAACCCCTTGGCATTATCAAAGCGAAACTCGCCTTTCAATTGGGTCAGATCCAGCGCCGGGTCAGCCAGTTTCAAACGTGCGCCCTGGGTGCTGAAGTCCACAGCGATTTTCGGCTCCTGCCCTTTGACCAATGGGATATCCAGCTTCAGCTTGCCATCCAGCGGACCCGTGCCCTGCCAGCCCGCGAAGGTACTGGCAGTACCAATAGGCGCCTCCTGCAAAATCTTCACGCCATCGGCCAGTTGACCGGAAAAGTTGCCGTCTACCAGCAAATGGCTGGGTTGTCCGGCTGGAGTGTGGGGAATATTGACCTGTACCTTGCTGATATCGGTATTGAGCAGCTTGCCCTTGCTGGCTTTGACACGCACGCCACTGTTCTCGACATACACCTTGCCGTCCACGCCAGTCAGCTGCGGCCAGCCGGGTTCGAAGTCCAGCGTCGCGTCACGCACCTTGAAAAACAAACTGATGACCCGGGCGGTGTCAGCCGCGTTCTTGCTCAGCGACCCCTGGTACTGGAAGAAACCCTGATCAACCTTGCCGCCGATGATCGCCGTACGCAGCCACTTGTCCAGGTCCGGGCTGAGGACAGCCGGCAGATACTTGCTGGTGTAACTGCCGTCGCCATCGACCATGCCCACGCGCAGGTCCATGTAGTCCTCATCCGCCCGCTCATGCTCCAGATGCAGTCGAATCAGGAAGTCCGCAGCGATCTTGCCCTCGTCGCCCAGCACTTTGATGTAGGGCGCGATCAGCGTGAAAGTCTCGTCATCCAGACGCCAGGTCAGGCGAGCATTGGCTTTGGGATAGGTCCACTCGTTTTTGAAAATCGGATACAGGTGCAGCATGAAGTTGTCGCTGTCGAGGCGCAGTTCACCCTGCCCCAGATCACCACTGATCGCGCCGCTGACATTTCCCGCCCCAGGAGCACCGTGATAAGCATTAAACCCGATGCTTTCCAGATTGGCGGCGAAGCTCAGGCGCTTGTCACCCACCGCTTGCGGGCGGTAATCCACCAGTGCGTTACGCAGTGCACCCGTCACCTTGAGGTTATCAACGACCTGCATGAAGGTGTCCGGCAACGGAGCCAGAGACTTCAACAGAGGCGTCACCGGAGTCAGATCAAGCCGGTCAGCCTGAACATGCCAGGTTTCTTCCTGATCGCTGGTGGCGATCTTCTGCTCAAGCTGAATGCGGCTTTCCCAGCGCTGGCCGTTCAGGTCCATGGCCAGAGAGCCAAGGTTCACTTCAAAGCCGCTATCGTTTCGTTCAAGCCACGCGTTGAGCGCCAGATTGTCGATCTTCGACGATTTTCGCTCGGCATAAGCCGCTTTCAGCGTCGGCGCATTGAGGCGTGCGACAGCACTTTGCACAGTGCCCTTGCCCCAGCTCAGCCAGAACTCGCCACCCGCCTTCAGGGTCGATACTTTCCATTCGCGGGTCAGGGTTTTGGGCAGCCACTTCGCCCAGTCGCTTTGTGGCAGGCTCAGGTAGATATCGGCTTCACCCTCCTTCCACGCGCTGGCCTGAATCCGCGAGCGAACGTTAAGGGCAAGTGGTTGACCATCCGGGAGTGTCAACCGCGCATCAAGACGCTGATGGGTGCTGCCCGTCGCCAGACTGATGTTCACATAAGTCAGGGTCAGCGGTGCTTGCTCAAAAGGCTGCAGGGTGAGCTGACTGTTGAGCAGAGAGAGGCGCGATACAACCTGCATCTGGTTGAGAATCTGCTCGGGATCAAGCGTTTTATCATCCTGGACCGGCAAACCTTGCAGCGCCCAATGACCGTCCTGATCCTCCTTGAGGATCACCTGCAATCCGTTGACTTCGACGTGGGAAAGTCGCACATCCCATGCCAGCAAGCTGGCCCAGAGATCGGGTTCTGCGCGCACTTCATCAAGACGCACAGCGTTTGCGCCCTCGCCGACCATTACATCGTTGGCGACGAAAACCGGTGAAAAGCCACGCCAGCTGCCTTCAAGGCTGCCGATAGCCAAGGGCATGCCGACTGCAGCCTGCGCCTTGCTCTGGACTTCAACACGGTAACCCGCGACCAGTGGCGTCAGCTCACGACCGACGCTGACATACAGAGCCGCCAGGATCAGAACCAATGCGCAGAGACTCAGACCCCAGCGCGTCAGGAGCGAGGCCAAACGTGTCAGACGCCCCATTTCAGCGAGCCTCCGGACCGGTATGCGCGCCAATCGGCTTGCGTGAAATGGCCCCACTCAATGGTGCAGCTACTGCCAGGGGTTAGCTCATTTACCACGCATAGTTCTCTGCTTGTGACGGCATGCATGCCGCTGGCCCTGAGGCACCGTTAACAATTCAATCTATAAGGTGCACTGTCAGAGCAGCACGACGTCGTATTGTTCCTGTGAATACATGGTTTCTACCTGAAAACGAATAGTGCGGCCGATGAACGCTTCCAGTTCCGCCACATTACCCGACTCTTCGTCCAGAAGGCGGTCTACAACCCGCTGATTGGCCAGTACCCGGTAGCCCACCGCCTGATAGGCACGGGCCTCACGCAGAATTTCCCGGAATATCTCGTAGCAGACGGTTTCCGGCGTCTTCAGCTTGCCGCGCCCCTGGCAAGCATGACAAGGCTCGCACAGCACCTGCTCAAGGCTTTCACGGGTTCGCTTGCGGGTCATCTGCACAAGCCCCAACTCGGTGATCCCGATGATGTTGGTCTTGGCGTGATCGCGCTCCAGTTGTTTCTCCAGGGTACGCAGGACCTGACGCTGGTGCTCACCGTCTTCCATGTCAATGAAGTCGATGATGATGATGCCGCCCAGATTACGCAGGCGCAGTTGACGGGCAATGGCCGTTGCCGCCTCCAGATTGGTCTTGAAGATGGTTTCTTCGAGGTTGCGATGCCCGACGAAGGCGCCAGTGTTGACGTCGATGGTGCTCATTGCTTCGGCCGGATCGATCACCAGATAGCCGCCGGACTTGAGAGGAACCTTGCGCTCAAGCGCCTTCTGGATCTCATCCTCAACGCCGTAGAGGTCGAAGATAGGCCGCTCGCCAGGGTAATGCTCCAGGCGGTCAGCGATCTCAGGCATCAGCTCAGCCACGAATTGCGTGGTTTTCTGGAAGGTTTCCCGGGAGTCGATGCGGATCTTCTCGATACGCGGGCTGACCAGATCACGCAACGTGCGCAGCGCCAGACCAAGATCTTCGTAGATCACATTGGGCGGGCTGACGGTCTTGATCTGCTCACCGATCTGATCCCAGAGGCGGCGCAGATAACGAATGTCCATAAGGATTTCGTCAGCCCCGGCACCTTCGGCCGCAGTACGCAGGATAAAGCCGCCAACCTCTTTGATGCCTTCGAGGGCAACGCAATCGCTGACCACTTTTTTCAGTCGCTCACGCTCGCCCTCGTCCTCGATCTTCAGAGAAATCCCGACGTGCGCCGTCTTGGGCATGTACACCAGATAGCGCGAAGGAATTGACAGCTGCGTCGTTAGTCGCGCGCCTTTGCTGCCAATCGGATCCTTCGTGACTTGAACGACGAGGCTCTGACCTTCGTGCACCAACGCGCTGATGGTTTCGACGGCAGAGCCTTCACGCATGGAGATTTCCGAGGCGTGAATGAACGCTGCACGGTCCAGCCCGATATCAATGAACGCGGCCTGCATGCCGGGCAACACCCTGACAACCTTGCCTTTATAAATGTTGCCCACGATGCCGCGACGCTGGGTCCGCTCGACGTGAACCTCTTGCAGAACACCGTTTTCCACCACTGCCACGCGTGATTCCATTGGCGTGATGTTGATCAGAATCTCTTCACTCATGACTTGTCACCTTCCTGGCCTTGCCAACAGGGTATGCCGAAACGGCTCAGCAGTTCTGCGGTTTCGCATAGCGGCAAGCCCACCACTGCGGAATAACTACCGTGCAAACCCTCGACGAAAATCGCCGCCAGGCCCTGAATAGCGTAGCTGCCTGCCTTGTCCTGAGGCTCGCCACTGGCCCAGTAAGTCTGGATTTCTGCAGTAGAGATCGAGCGAAAACGCACCCGACTGGAGACGACGCGGGTTTCGCAACGCTGTTGACTGACCAGCGCAATCGCCGTCAACACCTCGTGTTCACGCCCCGACAACGCCGTCAGCATGCTCTGGGCATCCGCTTCATCCCGAGGCTTGCCGAGGATATGACCGTCGAGCACCACAGCAGTGTCAGCCCCCAACACGCAGCCCTGATCATCGGTCAGCAACGCCAATCCGGCTTGCGCTTTGCCACGGGCAAGACGCTCGACATAGGCCGTCGGGGTTTCTTCGCTGTGGGGAGTTTCGTCAATCTGTGCGCTGAGCACCGTGAAGCGAACGCCAATCTGGGTCAGTAATTCCCGACGGCGCGGCGAGCCAGAGGCCAGAAAAAGCGGGGGCATTGGGACATCTCCGTGTCAAAGATCGTGATGCGGCCCCGAGCCAGAGATGCTTACCCGGGGCTACATGCTGCGTCAGTTGATTTTCAAACGCTTGCTCAAGCCTCGCAGGCCATAGCTGACCCAAGGCCATAACAACGCACTGACCAAAGCAGGCAACACCAACGCCAGTGTCGGCTGTCGATTGCCGGTCAGAGCGCTGAGCCAGAGCTGGGCCAACTGGGCCAGCCCATAGATAACCAACAGAATCAGACACTGTTGCCACATGGGGAACATGCGCAAACGCTGCTGCAGGGACATCACCAGGAAGGTGATCAGACACAACGTCAGGGCGTTCTGCCCCAGCAGTGTGCCGTACAATACGTCCTCCATCAGACCCAACAGCCATGCGGTGGTCATGCCGACCTTATGGGGCAGATACAGCGCCCAGAAGGTCACGAGCAGCGCCAGCCAGAGCGGACGAAAAATTTCCATGAACTGCGGCAGCGGCGAAACGCTCAACAGCAAACCGACGACGAAAGTGAACCACACGACCCACCCGTTACGTTCCGGGGCATGACTAGCCATCGATTCTCTCCCGAGTGGCGGCAGGCGCGGTGGCCGGTGGCTTGGTCGCCGCAGGCTTTACAGGCGGCTTGCTGGCGGGCTTGGGTGCTGGCGTGGCCGGCGTTGCGGCAGGTGTTGCAGCTGGCGCGGCGGACGGAGCAGCAGCCGGAGCAGCAGCACCGTGGGCGGCAGGCGCGGCGTGTGTCGTCCCGGCAGGAGCGGCTGCGTTATTGACAGGAACAGTCGCCGGGACGGCTGCCGGATCAACACCTTTCTCGATGGACTCCTGGGCACGTGCGGCATCGGCGGCGCGCTCTTCCGGCGAGCGGCCGTCGGAGAACACCAGCAGCAGGTAACGGCTGCGGTTCAATGCGGCTGTCGGCACGGCGCGAACGATAGCAAACGGTTGTCCGGAGTCATGGATGACTTCTTTAACGGTTGCGACCGGATATCCGGCAGGAAAACGCTGACCCAGACCGGAACTGACCAGCAGGTCGCCTTCCTTGATGTCAGCGGTGTCCGCGACATGGCGCAGCTCTAGACGTTCCGGGTTACCCGTGCCGCTGGCAATCGCACGAAGCCCGTTGCGGTTGACCTGCACTGGAATGCTGTGAGTCGTGTCGGTCAGCAGCAGTACACGCGAGGTGTAAGGCATCAACTCGACCACTTGCCCCATCAGGCCACGTGCGTCGAGCACTGGCTGACCCAGGACAACGCCATCGCGCTCGCCTTTGTTGATAATGATTCGATGGGTAAACGGATTGGGATCCATGCCGATCAGTTCGGCCACTTCAACCTTCTCGTTGACCAGTGCCGACGAGTTGAGCAACTCGCGCAGGCGCACGTTCTGCTCGGTCAGGGCCGCGAGCTTTTGCAGGCGCCCTTGAAGGAGCAAGGCTTCAGTCTTGAGTTTTTCGTTTTCAGCGATGAGCTCGGTACGGCTGCCAAACTGGCTGGCCACACCCTGTATCAAACGCTGCGGCAGATCGACGATCCAGTACGACTGCATCAGTACCAGCGACATCTGGCTGCGCACGGGCTTGAGCACGGTGAACCGCGCATCAACGACCATCAGCGCCACCGATAAAACGACCAGCACCAACAGGCGCACGCCCAATGAGGGGCCTTTTGCGAAAAGCGGTTTAATAGGCCGCTCCTCCGAAGCAGGATTTCAATCGGCTGTTGTTATTCATGAGATATGCAACCGGCTTGAACAGGTAGAAAAAGTAACGCCATATTTTGGCGTCAGCCTAACGCATACAGGTAGCCAAATCGCTACCTGTACACATAAGGATGCATGATAGGTCCTGCCGGCGAGTTACTCGCTGGAGAGCAGATCCATCGTGTGCTTATCCATCATTTCCAGCGCACGGCCACCACCACGCGCTACGCAGGTCAGTGGATCTTCGGCAACGATTACCGGCAAACCTGTTTCCTGAGCCAGCAATTTGTCCAGATCACGCAGCAAGGCACCACCACCGGTCAACACCAGACCACGCTCGGCGATGTCGGATGCCAGTTCCGGAGGCGACTGCTCCAGCGCGCTTTTCACGGCCTGAACGATAGTTGCCAGAGATTCCTGCAACGCTTCCAGCACTTCGTTGGAGTTCAGGGTGAAAGCACGTGGAACGCCTTCAGCCAGGTTACGGCCACGCACGTCGACTTCACGCACTTCACCACCTGGGTAGGCAGTACCGATTTCCTGCTTGATGCGCTCGGCGGTGGATTCGCCGATCAGGCTGCCGTAGTTACGACGCACGTAGGTGATGATCGCTTCGTCGAAGCGGTCGCCGCCAACCCGTACGGATTCGGCATAAACCACGCCATTGAGCGAGATCAGAGCGATTTCAGTAGTACCACCACCGATGTCGACAACCATCGAACCGCGTGCTTCTTCGACCGGCAGACCGGCACCGATGGCAGCAGCCATTGGCTCTTCGATCAGGAATACTTCACGGGCACCAGCACCCAGGGCCGACTCGCGAATCGCGCGTCGCTCAACCTGTGTGGATTTGCACGGTACGCAGATCAACACCCGAGGGCTTGGCTGCAGGAAGCTGTTTTCGTGAACCTTGTTGATGAAGTACTGCAGCATTTTTTCGCAAACGCTGAAGTCGGCGATAACGCCGTCTTTCATTGGGCGAATAGCGGCGATGTTGCCTGGGGTACGGCCGAGCATGCGCTTGGCTTCCATCCCGACAGCAACGACGCTTTTCTGGTTTCCGTGGGTCCGAATGGCCACAACTGATGGTTCATTCAGAACGATGCCGCGCTCACGCACGTAAATAAGGGTGTTGGCAGTGCCCAGGTCGATAGACAGATCGCTGGAAAACATGCCACGCAGTTTCTTGAACATGGGAAAGGGACCCTAGGGAACGCGTGGGTAAAAAAGTGCGGCAAACTCTAACAACGACAGGGATTTTGGGCAAGGAGCCAATATGCTAAATTAGCGGTTTTTCCGAGCACGACCCTCGACGTTCGCGGCCTTCTGACCGTAGAAATGCGATAGTGTTCCTCAATCTACCACACGGATCCAATCCGTAGGCATTCCACTGGAGAACCCCATGGCGCTTGATCGCTCCGACGTGGAAAAGATCGCTCATCTGGCGCGAATTCGCCTGAATGACGCCGATGTCCCACGTACTACCGAAGCACTTAATAGCATTCTTGGGCTGGTTGACCAGATGCAAGCGGTCGATACCACCGGTATTGAACCCCTTGCCCACCCCCTCGAAGCGTCCCAACGCCTGCGCGAAGATGTGGTTACCGAGCGAAATCGTCGGGATACCTATCAAGCCATCGCACCAGCGGTCCAAGACGGCCTTTATCTGGTTCCAAAAGTCATCGACTAAGGGAATGTGCCTTCAATGCATCAAATGACTCTGGCCGAGATCGCCCGCGGACTCGCCGATAAAAAGTTTTCTTCCGAAGAATTGACCCGTGTCCTGCTGGCGCGTATCACGCAGCTCGATCCACAGCTCAACAGCTTCATTACCCTCACCGAAGACCTGGCCATCACTCAGGCGCAGGCCGCTGACGCACGTCGCGCTGCCGGTGAAAACAATCCATTGTTGGGCGCACCACTGGCTCACAAGGACCTGTTCTGCACGCAAGGTATCCGTACGAGCTGCGCGTCGAAGATGCTCGATAACTTCAAGGCGCCATATGACGCCACCGTTGTTGCCAAGCTGGCCGCAGCGGGCACCGTGACCCTTGGCAAGACCAACATGGACGAATTCGCCATGGGATCGGCCAACGAGTCCAGCCACTACGGCGCGGTGAAAAACCCGTGGAATCTTGACCATGTGCCGGGCGGCTCCTCAGGGGGTTCGGCTGCTGCAGTAGCTGCGCGCCTGCTGCCTGCCGCCACCGGCACCGATACCGGCGGCTCGATTCGCCAACCGGCCGCACTGACCAACCTGACCGGCTTGAAACCGACCTACGGTCGTGTTTCCCGCTGGGGCATGATCGCTTATGCGTCGAGCCTCGATCAGGCGGGTCCGTTGGCACGCAGCGCTGAAGACTGTGCGCTGCTGCTGCAAGGCATGGCCGGTTTCGACCCACTGGACTCCACCAGCATCGACGAACCCGTTCCAGATTACAGCGCCAGCCTCAACGGCTCGCTGCAGGGACTGCGCATCGGTCTTCCAAAGGAGTATTTCAGTGCCGGTCTCGATCCGCGCATTGCAGATATGGTCATGGCCAGCGTCGAAGAGCTGAAAAAGCTCGGTGCCGTGGTCAAGGAAATCAGCCTGCCGAACCTGCAACACGGCATCCCGGCTTATTACGTGATCGCTCCGGCTGAAGCCTCTTCCAACCTGTCGCGCTTTGACGGCGTGCGTTTCGGCCATCGCTGCGAAGAGCCAAAAGACCTCACCGACCTGTACGAGCGCTCCCGCGCCGAAGGCTTTGGCCCGGAAGTACAACGCCGGATTCTGGTGGGTGCCTACGCGCTGTCCGCCGGTTACTACGACGCTTACTACTTGCAGGCGCAAAAAATCCGTCGCCTGATCAAGAACGATTTCATGAGCGCTTTTGCCGAAGTCGATGTGATCCTCGGGCCGACCACGCCTAACCCGGCCTGGAAAATCGGCGCCAAGACCAACGATCCGGTCGCCGAGTATCTGGAAGACTTCTACACCATCACCGCCAACCTCGCGGGTCTGCCGGGCTTGTCCATGCCTGCGGGCTTTGCCGACGGGCTGCCGGTAGGCGTGCAATTGCTCGCCCCGTATTTCCAGGAAGGCCGCCTGCTGAACGTTGCCCATCAATATCAGCAAGTCACCGATTGGCATCTGCGCACGCCTGACGGCTTCTAAGGAGAAAACACAATGCAATGGGAAGTCGTTATCGGGCTGGAGATTCACACCCAGCTTTCGACCCAATCAAAGATTTTCTCTGGCAGCGCCATCGCGTTTGGCTCCGAGCCCAACACGCAGGCCAGCCTGGTTGATCTGGGCATGCCGGGTGTTTTGCCGGTGCTCAACAAAGAAGCCGTGCGCATGGCTGTCAAATTCGGTCTGGCGGTAGATGCCGAGATCGGCCAGCACAACGTGTTTGCCCGCAAAAACTACTTCTACCCTGACCTGCCCAAGGGCTATCAGATCAGCCAGATGGAATTGCCGATTGTTGGCAAAGGCCACCTGGACATCACCCTTGAAGACGGCACTGTGAAACGCGTCGGCATCACCCGCGCCCACCTTGAAGAAGACGCCGGCAAAAGCCTGCACGAAGACTTCAGCGGCATGACCGGTATCGACCTGAACCGCGCTGGCACTCCGCTGCTGGAAATCGTTTCCGAGCCGGACATGCGTTCGGCCAAGGAAGCAGTGGCTTACGTTAAAGCCATGCACGCACTGGTTCGTTATCTGGGCATCTGCGACGGCAACATGGCGGAAGGCTCGCTGCGTTGCGACTGTAACGTTTCGATCCGTCCCAAGGGCCAGGTTGAATTCGGTACGCGCTGCGAGATCAAGAACGTCAACTCGTTCCGCTTCATCGAGAAGGCGATCAACAGCGAAATCCAGCGTCAGATCGACTTGATCGAAGATGGCGGCAAGGTCATTCAACAGACCCGTCTATACGACCCGAACAAAGACGAAACCCGCGCCATGCGCAGCAAAGAGGAAGCCAACGATTACCGTTACTTCCCCGATCCGGACCTGCTGCCAGTAGTGATCGAAGATTCATTCATCGAAGAAACCCGCGCCACGCTCCCGGAGTTGCCTCCGCAGAAGCGCGAGCGCTTCCAGAGTCAGTTCAGCCTGTCGGCCTATGACGCTAGCGTGCTGGCCTCCAGCCGCGAGCAGGCGGACTACTTCGAGCAAGTGGTCAGCATCAGCGGCGACGCGAAGCTGGCCGCCAACTGGGTCATGGTCGAGCTGGGCAGCCTGCTGAACAAGCAAGGCCTGGAAATCGAAGAATCGCCGGTCAGTGCCGAGCAATTGGGCGGCATGCTCAAGCGCATCACCGACAACACCATTTCCGGCAAAATCGCGAAAATGGTTTTCGAGGCAATGGCCAATGGTGAAGGCAGCGCCGATGAGATCATCGAAAAACGCGGCTTGAAGCAAGTGACTGACAGCGGTGCCATCGAGTCAATGCTCGACGAGATGCTCGCAGCCAACGCCGAACAGGTCGAACAGTACCGCGCTGCTGATGAAGCCAAACGCGGCAAGATGTTTGGCTTCTTCGTCGGTCAGGCCATGAAGGTCTCGAAAGGCAAGGCCAACCCGCAGCAGGTCAATGAACTGCTGAAGAAAAAGCTGGAAGGTTAAAACGTATTGATTGGCAGCGGTTGTGGGAGCGAATTGATTCGCGAATGACGGTGTGACTGACACGCCGCTTTCGCGAATAAATTCGCTCCCACAGTGCTCACTCATCGACCTTGCTCAAGGATCGCACCCCATGCTGCGGCTTCTCGGCACCACAGCTCTGTTCACCTTTCTGGTTGGCTGCGCCACCCAGGATCAGACCATCGATGCTCGCGGTTACAACGAAACCGGCAACGCCTCCTATTACGGCGCCCGGCATCACGGCAAGCGTACCGCCAGCGGCGAACCCTTTGACCAGAATGGACTCACTGCGGCCCATCGCCAGTTGCCCTTTGGTACCCGGGTCAGAGTCACCAATCTGGATAACGACAAAAGCGTGATCGTCCGGATCAATGATCGCGGTCCTCACACCCGTGGTCGATTGATTGATTTGTCACGTGCTGCAGCCGAGCAAATCGGTATGCTGCGCAGTGGCACCGCGCCCGTGCGTGTACAAAGTCTGAGCGACTAAGGACGCCCCGAATTCTCGAACTCTCATCCCTGCCGTTTCCCGATGTCCTTCAGTGGATATGCGGCATGCTGTTGCTGTTGATCGGAGCCGAACTCTCAGTGCGTGCCGCGGTGAGTGTGGCAACCACCCTCGGCGTGCGCCCCTTGTTCATCGGTCTGACATTTGTCGCGCTGGGTAGCAGCGCGCCGCAAATGGCAGTCGGCCTGCAAGCAGCCTTTACTTCCAGCGCCGACATCGCCGTGGGCAGCGTGGTGGGCAGCAACATCTTCAATGTACTGGTCACCCTTGGGCTGTGCGCCTTGATCATTCCGCTGCGGGTTACCCGGCAGTTGGTGCGCCTGGAGATCCCGTTGATGGTTGTCGCCAGCGCACTGGTGCTGGCCCTTTCCTGGAACGGCGTGCTGGGCGCGCTCGATGGCGCGATTCTATTACTGGGTTTGCTGGCCTACCTGCTGATCGTTTTGCGCCAATCCGGGCAACGCTTTGCCTATCGCCAGTCAAGCGGATCGGAGCATTCGCGCAAAACCGGCCAGGTGCTGCTGCGTCTCGGAGCGTTGTTTACCGGCATCGCCTGCGTCGTACTGGGCAGTCATCTGCTGGTGGCAGCATCGGTGGTGATCGCGATAGACCTTGGTTTGTCCGAACGGGTGGTCGGCTTGACGGTGATCGCAGTCAGTACGTCCCTGCCCGCCCTGACCACTTCGTTAATCGCGGCGCTCCGTGGCGAGCGTGACATCGCCGTGGGCAACGTGATTGGCAGCAACCTGTTCAATCTGCTGGGCGTGCTGGGCATCACCGCGTTGATCGCACCAGCACCACTTTCTGTTTCACCCAATGCGCTGGATTTTGACTTACCCGTGATGCTCGGGGTAGCGGCGCTGTGCATGCCGCTGTTCTACTCAGGTTACAGGATCACCCGGATTGAAGGGCTAATTCTGCTGTCGCTGTATCTGGCGTATGGGTTGCACATTGTGTCGTTCACCACCGGCATGCCGCTCGCCGATAAACTGGAGCGACTGATGGTGCAATTTGTTCTGCCGGTGTTCGCAGTGATGATTACCTTCAACACCATCCGGGCGTGGCGACGTCAGCACTAGATCCAGCCGCCCCATTGCAGGATAAAAATCCCGACATTGGTGGTCACTGCGGCCGCCAGCGTTGTGATCACGATGATCGCGGCCGCCAGCACGTGATTGCCATTGGCCGCCCGGGCCATGACATAGCTGGACGCAGCGGTCGGGCTGGCGAAGTACAGGAACAGAATCCCCAACTCCGGACCGCGAAAACCACACAGCCAGGCTGCCAGCGTAGACAGCACCGGCAAAGTGACCATTTTCATAACGCTGGCGCTGACGGCCAGCTTGCCACTCTGATGCAGCGAACTCAGCGACAGCGTGCCGCCGATACAGATCAGCGCCAGTGGCAGAGTCATCTGCGCGAGGTAATTGCCCGACGTCTCGATCCAGTGCGGCAGGCCGATCTTGAAGTAGGCGAACGGCGAGGCAAGCATGATGCTGATGATTAGCGGGTTGCCCAGCACGCTTTTGAACAGGCTCCACGGGTCGGATTTGATCACCGGGCTGTAGACCGCGAGCACGATGGTCGAGAGCGCGTTGTAGAACAGAATGACCAGGGCGGCGAGAATCGCCCCCAGAGAGATACCGTAATCGCCGTACATGCTGGCAGCCAGCGCCAGGCCGATCACGCCGTTATTACCACGAAAGGCGCCCTGAACAAAAACGCCACGGTCTGCCAGCGGCACGCGCCAGATCGCCCAGGTCCACGCAAAGGCGAAACCGGCCAGAGTGATGATGGTGAAAAAGACCAGCAGCGAGGGCTGCAACGCTTCACGCAGATCAGCGTGGATAATGCCGAGAAACAACAGCGCGGGCATCGTCACGTTAAACACCAGACTCGACGCAGTCATGATGAAATTGTCGTCAATCCAGTTGATGCGCTTGAGCAGCACACCCAGGAACAGCATGGCGAAAACCGGCGCGGTGATGGCCAGGGTCTGATAGAAAATGTCCAGCATCGTCGAACCCTGCCCCGTCGTTAGGTGGCTAATGATAAGCCAGCATAGACGAGAACGTTACAGGGAATTTCTGGCTGGGCTCCGGACAAAACCCAAACACGGTGATTGTGTGCCTGCCCAAAAGTCGATGTGCGACACAAATCCTGTGGGAGCCAGGCTTGCCGGCGATAAGGCTGGATGCGGTTCACTTTTAGATCGCGCCCGGCCTTATCGCCGGCAAGCCGGGCTCCCACAGAAGATTTCATTACAGATCCAGATGCTGCTTAACTTCATGCATCCCGAGCTGGCACCAGTTTCTTCTCGAACACCGACACCCCGTCCAGATCCCGCAAGGTCACGGTCATCTCCGAGCTTTGGCCGTCGATGTTCACTTCACCAAAAAACTGGAAACCGGCAAATGGAGAGGTATTTTGCGCAGGCGGGGCCTTTTGGAAGACCAGTTCAGGGCCGAAGGTCTTGTCCAGCGCGTTAGGGCCAAAGCTGCCAGCGTTCAACGGCCCGGCAACAAATTCCCAGAACGGGTCGAAGTCCTGAAACACAGCCCGATCCGGTTGGTAGTGATGCGCCGCGCAGTAATGCACATCGGCGGTCAGCCACACGCAGTCGCGGATTTTCTGTGCGCGCAGATAGGTCAACAACTCGGCGACCTCCAGCTCGCGTCCAGCCGCAGGGCCGTCCTGGCCGTTGGCGATGGCTTCCCAGCGCGCGACGCCAGGGCTGACTTCGCCATCCGGTACGCCCAGACCAATCGGCATATCGGCTGCGATAACTTTCCATTGTGCGGTGGAGTTCTTGAGCCCGCTTTTCAGCCAGTCCAGCTGCGTACGCCCCAGGAAAGCCGTGGTAGGCCCCGGTTTATCCGCCAGGTTTGAATCGTTGCCGTCCCGATAACTGCGCATGTCCAGCACGAACACATCCAGCATCGGCCCGTAACTCATCTTGCGATAGATGCGCCCGCCGTTATCCGCTTCCTGCAAACGCATGGGCGCATATTCCAGAAACGCCTGTCGGCCACGGGAAGCCAGCAACTGGATGTCCTTGACCTTGTAGCGATCATCCAGCTGTTTGCTCGACGACCAGTTATTGGTCACTTCGTGGTCGTCCCATTGCCAGATTTGCGGCACTTCCGCGTTGAAGCGGCGCAGGTTCTCATCCATCAGGTTATAGCGATAAGCACCGCGATACTCGTCGAGGGTTTCCGCGACCTTGCTCTTGGCTTCGGTGGTGAGGTTGCGCCAGATGCGTCCGTCTTCCGCGACGATCTGCGCCGGAACCGGGCCGTCCGCATAGATGGTGTCGCCGCTGTGGATAAAGAAATCCGGCAGACGCAGACGCATGGCTTCATAGATACGCATGCCGCCTATGTCCGGGTTGATGCCGAAACCCTGGCCGACCGTGTCGCCGCTCCAGACAAACCTCAGGTCCCGACGCTGTTGCGGGACGCTGCGCAGATGGCCGAACCAGGGTTCACTGGTCACGCCTGATTGCGCATCTTCAAACATTACCCGGTAGAAAATCGCCTGATCGGTCGGCAAACCGCTCAGCTCGACTCGCGCGGTGAAATCGGTGCGTTGGTCAGCGAGGGCTGAGACCGCACGACGCGGGTTGGTGAACATGCTGCGGGTGTCCCACTCCACGACCATGCGCGACGGTCGATCACTGCGACTCCAGACCATCGCCCGATCACCCAACACGTCACCGGACTGCACCCCGTCGGTGATTTTCGGCCGGTCCTGAATCGAAGCGATAACGGCTGGAGCCAGACCGGGCAAAAGCAAGCCTGCGCCAGCTGCCTGAATGATGCGGCGACGTGTCGGGTCGAACTGAGTCATGGAGGGTCCCCTTGTTGAAGGTAAAGGGGAAAGCTAGCAGTGCAAGATTGGGCATTTGTGACAGCGCGGGAATTTCGTCGCCAGAGATGCAGCTTTCGCGAATGAATTCGCTCCCACAGGAGGTATGCGGTTTACCTGTGGGAGCGAATTCATTCGCGAAGAGGCCAGAGAGGCCAGCACATCATGCATTGGCTGGCGCAACCTCCATCTCAGCCACTTCCGGACGCTTGAGCAACGCGTACGTGACGCCTGTGACCACGCTGCCCGCGACAATTGCTACCAGATACAGCAGCGCATGATTAATGGCATTCGGGATCAACATCACGAACAGGCCGCCATGCGGAGCCATCAGCTTGCAGCCGAAGTACATCGACAACGCACCGGTCAGCGCGCCACCGGCAATACTCGCCGGAATCACCCGCAGCGGATCTTTCGCAGCAAATGGAATCGCGCCTTCAGAGATGAAGCATAGCCCCAGAACAAACGCGGCCTTGCCCGCTTCCCGCTCGCTCTGGGCGAATTTATGGCGGGCGATGAAGCTGGCGATGCCCATGCCAATCGGCGGAACCATGCCCGCAGCCATCGCAGCCGCCATAGGCGCGTAGCTCTGGGACGCCAGCAACCCTACCGAGAAGGCATAGGACGCTTTGTTGATCGGGCCACCCAGATCGACACACATCATCGCCCCGAGTAACACGCCCAACAGAATGGCGTTGGTGGTGCCCATGCTGTTGAGGAATACCGTCAGGCTTTCCAGCAGCCCTGCGACAGGCCCGCCCACGGCGTAAATCATCAGCAGGCCGGTGATCAGACTGGCCAGCAACGGAATAATCAGAATCGGTTTGAGCGCCTCAACGCTGGCAGGTAAACGCACGTAGCGATTTATCGCCCAGGCGCTATAGCCCGCGATGAAACCCGCTGCGATCCCGCCAATGAAACCTGCGCCCAGGGTGCTCGCCAACAGACCACCGATCATGCCCGGGGCCAAGCCTGGACGATCGGCGATGGAGTAGGCGATGTACCCGGCCAGCAGCGGCACCATCAACGTAAAGGCAGCGTCACCCACCTGTTTCAGAATCGCAGCCAGTGTGCCTGGCTCCTTGAAAGCTTCAATGCCGAAAACAAACGACAGTGCGATCAGCAAACCGCCCGCCACCACCATCGGCAGCATGTACGACACACCCGTCAGCAAGTGTTTGTAGACACCGGTTTTCTCCTGCTTGGCCGGTGCGGTCGATGCACTGCCAGAAGACTCCACCTGCCCCTCAGCCAGCGCTTTTTTCAGCGTGGCGTCGGATTGCTTCAGGGCAATACCGGTGCCGCAGCGGTAAATACGTTTGCCCGCAAAGCGCTCGGTAGCCACTTCGATATCGGCCGCCAGCAACACCACGTCAGCATCGGCAATCGCCTGGGCACTCAGAGGATTACGTGCGCCCACCGAGCCTTGAGTCTCAACCTGAAGCTCATAACCCAGACGTTTGGCTGCCTGCTGAATGGCCTCAGCGGCCATGAAGGTGTGCGCAACGCCCGTGGGGCATGCGGTAACCGCAACGATGAGCGGTACTGCGCCAGTCGCTGCAGGCGCTACGGCAGCAGATGCCTCGTAGACTTTGGCCTGCTCGGACGCCCGATGCAGGAAACCGTCCACGTTTTGCAGCGCGTGAGCGGGAGAGTCTTGAAAAAGACGCTTGCCCACAAAGCGGGACAGATCGACTTCACCGGTGTTGACCACCAGAATCCAGTCGGCGTCAGCAATTTCCTGAGCAGACAAAACCTGTGTCGGGTTGCGCGGATCAAAGACCTCGACGCAGGTGCTCCAGCCCATACGCTGGGCGGCGGCATCCAGCAGCCTCGCACTGAGAACGCTGCTGACCTTGCCGTTCGGGCAGGCTGTCACAATGGCTAATTTCATTACCTGGCCTCTCTTATTAAACAGCGCATAACCAAGTTGATTGGAATGCATTCTGTAGGAGCTGCCGAAGGCTGCGAAAGCGGCGTGTCTGACACACCTGATCGCAGCCTTCGGCAGCTCCTAAACCGACCATGCAGTGGCCGGTTCCTTTATCTTTCCGCCAAAGTGCGAACGTTCACGCCGCCTTCGAGCTTTTTAAGCTGTGCATTATCAGTAATGCCAAATCCGATCTGGGTTACCGCCATGGCGGCAATTGCCGTAGCAGTGCGCAGGGTTTGCTGAGCCGGATGGCCGCTAAGCAAACCGTGCACCATCCCCGCCAGCAGCGAATCCCCGGCACCTACCGTGCTCGCGACGGTGACTTTCGGCGGCAACGACTGCAACGCGGTCTCGGCGCTGAACCAATGCACACCTTCGGAACCCTGCGAAATCACCACATGCTCAATGCCTCGGGCGCGCAGGCTGGCTGCGGCTTCGGCCTGAGCGGCGATGGAAATGATCGGGGCGTCCAGCGCATCGGCCAGTTCTTCGGTATTGGGTTTGATCAACCACGGACCTGCCGCGAGACCGGCACGCAAGGCCAGACCACTGCTGTCCAGGGCGACTTTCAGACCAAGATCTTTCAGACGGACCAGCAACTTGTGCAGCCATTCCGGGCTGACACCGCGCGGCAGACTGCCCGCAACCACGACGGCATCAAACTGCGTCGCGATCTGCTCAACACGGGCATACAACGCTTGCTGTGCGTCCTCACTGACCATGGGGCCGGGGCCATTCAGGTCGGTGATGCGTCCACTCTGCTCCGCCAGCTTGATGTTGCTGCGGGTTTCCCCCGGCACGCGAACGAACTCATCGACAAAGCCGCGACGCGTAAACAACGCCTCGAACGGTTGCTGATTGTCGACGCCGAGAAAGCCAGCGACGGTTACTTGATGCCCCAGATCAGCCAACACCTGGGCAACGTTCAAACCTTTACCCGCCGCATGGCTGAGCATGGCTTCACTGCGATTGACTTGCCCGAGCTGCAACGGTCCCAACTGCACAGTCAGGTCCAGCGCGGGGTTCATGGTCAGGGTCAGTATCTTGGCCATTACAAAGCCTCCACAAGGGCACGCACTTCGGCGGCGCTGCCCACTGTCAGCGCGTTCTGCGCCAGCTGCTTCACCGTACTCAAATTCAATTCACGCACGCAGGCCTTTACCTCACCGATGCTGCGCGCTGAAACACTCAACTCATCCACGCCAAGGCCGACCAGCACCGGCACTGCCAACGGATCCGCCGCCAGTTCGCCGCAGATACCAACCCACTTGCCATTGGCATGGGCCGCACGCACGGTGATGTCGATCAGTTGCAACACCGCAGGGTGCAGGCCGTCAGCCTGCGCAGACAGGGTCGGGTGACCGCGGTCGATGGCCATGGTGTATTGGGTCAGGTCGTTGGTGCCGACACTGAAGAAGTCCACTTCTTTGGCCAGCACGGGGGCAAGCAACGCGGCCGACGGCACTTCGATCATGATGCCGATCTGCAAGTCCGCAACCGGGATTTCTTCCCGAAGACGCAGCGTCATGTCCCGTGCCTGACGCCATTCTTCAACGGTGCCGACCATAGGGAACATGATGCGCAGCGGACGATTGTCAGCAGCGCGCAACAAGGCGCGCAGCTGGCTTTCCATGACCTGCGGACGTTGCAGGGTCAGACGAATGCCGCGCACACCGAGGAACGGGTTTTCTTCTTTGTCGATGGGCCAGTAAGGCAGTGGTTTATCGCCACCGACGTCCAGCGTACGAACCACCAACGGGCGGCCTTGCAGGTCGTCCAGGACGCGGCGGTATTCAGCTTCCTGAGTGGCCTCGTCCGGTGCCTGCGAGTGAGCCATGAACAGCAACTCGGTGCGCAACAGCCCGATGCCTTCCGCACCCTGCTCTACCGCAGCCGGCGTACCGGCGCTGTCGCCAATATTGGCGAACACTTCAACCGCATGACCGTCAACAGTCAGTGCAGGCTCCATGCGTTTGGCAGCAGCGGCTTGCAGACGCTGTTCGCGGTTGTCGCGATCTTCAGCGGCGCGCTGCAGCGTCTCGGCATCTGGCGCGACAGTCAGACGACCTTTCTGGCCGTCGAGCAACAGCACCGTTCCCGGCTTGAGCAACAGCACGCCATCACCGGCACCTACCAGCGCAGGGATGCCCAAGGCACGGGCCACAATCGCGCTGTGCGCCGTGGCACCGCCACGCGCAGTCAGGATGCCAGCCACTTGAGCGGGATCCAGTCGCGCCACATCAGAGGGGCCGACTTCGTCCATCACCAGAATGTAGGGTTCGTCCGGGGCAGCGACGTTTTCGATACCGCAAATCTGTGCCAGTACGCGACGGCCAACGTCGCGCAAATCCGCTGCCCGCTCAGCCAGAAGCACGTCCTGCAGTTGTTCTTGCTGACGCGCCGCGCTGTCGATCACATTGTCCCAAGCCGCCGCAGCGCTTTCGCCCTGCTTGAGACGCAAGATGACTTCGTTGATCAACTCAGGGTCATCGAGCATTTCGACGTGTGTGATGAAAATCTCGCGAATCGCCTTGGCCTTGCTGCGCTCAATAAGACCCTGAATGTCCTGACGCACTTCGGTCAGGGCTTTCTCCAGACGCTCGCGCTCGATGGCCGCCGACTCGCCCTGCAGCGGGTAATCAAAGGCTTGCAACACCTGAATATGCGCTGGGCCTATGGCGATGCCCGGCGACGCCGGGACCGCAGTGATTTGAGCACCATCCAGCGGCGCTGGTGTTTCCGGAGCGACGACCGCGACAGCCGGTGTCGGCGAAGTTGCGGTCGGTAGCGGTTCGACTTCTTCGCCCAGACCTTGCTCGACGGCAGCCAACAAAGCAGGCAGCGCATCGGCGGCGACACTCGGCTCGGCAATGAACTCCAGCACCTGGCCACGGCGCGCGCCCAGGCTCAGCAGCTTGCTCAAGCTTTTGGCGGAGACCGCACTCTCGCCGGTGTCCAGCACACGAACGCGAATATCGCCTTCAAACTCCTTGGCCAGTTGCGCAAGCATCTTCGCCGGACGCGCATGCAAGCCATGGGCGTTAGCCAGCGTCACGTGCTGTGTCGGCCATTCAACGGGCACTTCACCGCCCAGAGCTTCAAGCACCGCACGGTTGCTGGTGGCCTGGCCCAGCTCGTGGCCTCGACCTTCAATCAGCAGGGAGCACAAACGCTCAAGCAACGTCTGGTGCGCTTCGCCCAGACTGGCGAGGCAGAACAACCCGGTGAGCGGCTGGCCAAGATAACGAATCGGTTTGTCCGGCGTGACGAACGCCAGGCCCGGGCGTTTGACAGTCTGTTCGCTGTGCAACCACCACAAGCCATCACCCAGAGACAGGGCTTCAACCTGCTGGAGCACGGCAGCAAAGCCGTTATCGACACAATCGGCCTTACGTAGCAAACGAGCGCCACGCCAGACCAGTTCCTCGAAATCGTCCGCGGTAACTCCAAGGCTGATCAACTGGCTATCAAGGGCCAGCTCTTGCGGCGCGCCTTGCAACAGTTTGAGCAGCGCTTCAGGGCTCTCGGCCTGACGCAGGGCTTCGCCAATATCGTTTTCGCCAAGGGCACGCGTCAGGAGTTGCAAGAGGCGTAAATGCTCGTCGGATTTGGCAGCGATACCAATGGCCAGATAGACCATGTGGCCGTCGCCCCAATCCACGCCCTCGGGAAACTGCATCAGGCGCACACCGGTGGAAAAGACCTGGTCGCGGGTTTCGGGGGTTCCGTGGGGGATTGCGATGCCCTGACCGAGGAAGGTCGAACCTTGTTTCTCGCGGTTCTGCAAACCGGTCAGGTAGCCGTCGGCAACCAGGCCATCGGCAACCAGAAGGTCAGCAAGCAGTTGCAAAGCGGCGGGTTTATCCACGGCCGTCTGGGCCATGGATATTTGCTCAACAGTGAGCTCGAGCATGCCTGTCTCCTGTACAGCGCGGGCACGCGCCTGATTCTTGTTTTAAGGACGATCACGGTTTGATCGACAGCTTAGGTGATGAAACAGATAAACGATCAAAGGTATGCCTATGACAACAGCAACGAAAAAAGTTGCTGAAACGTTTAATCTAAGTTGCCGCACGTTACTCGATTATCTCTGCAGGTTGAAGAGCACGAGGTCCAATGTAGCCCGGCTAACGCAAATAAACCTGAGAACATTGAGGGTGGACGATGGTCTGCTGTGCAGATCGGCCGCTTTCGGTGAGAATCTTCTCTGATGAGGCATCCATAACAAAAGGAATCACGAGTGAAGCTCAGTGATATTGCACGTCTGGCGGGAGTGTCCGTCACCACGGCCAGTTACGTGATCAACGGAAAGGCCGAACAACAGCGCATCAGCAACGCCACCGTCGAGCGCGTTCAGGCGGTCGTTGAAGAGCACGGCTTTCGCCCCAACCCTCAGGCCGCAGGCTTGCGCAGCCGCCACACCCGCACCTTGGGATTTATCCTGCCCGACCTGGAAAACCCCAGCTACGCGCGGATCGCCAAACTGCTGGAACAGGGCGCTCGGGCGCACGGCTATCAATTGCTGATCGCCAGCTCCGACGACGACCCCGTCAGCGAGCTGCAACTGCTACAGCTATTCCGCGCTCGTCGCTGTGACGCGCTGTTTGTTGCCAGTTGCCTGCCCGCCAGCGATGACAGCTATCGCGAGCTGCAGGATAAAGGCATGCCGGTCATCGCCATCGACCGGGAAATGGACGCCCGACACTTTTGCTCAGTCGTCAGCGACGACCACGACGCCAGCCTGCAACTGACCCGTAGCCTGTTGCAAACGAAACCCCGACACATCGCGCTGATTGGCGCCCGACCCGAGCTGAGCATCAGCCGTGCCCGGGCCAGCGGTTTCGAGGATGCGCTGGCGGGCTTTGAAGGTTCGGTGATCATCGAGCACGGCGAGGCGTTCAGCCGGCAATGCGGTCAGCAATTGATGCAGGATATTTTTGAGCGGCTGGGTGATTTCCCGGACGCGCTAATCACTACCTCATACGTCCTGTTGCAGGGTGTTTTCGATGCGCTGCAAAGTCGCGCCGTTAACCCGGCGCAATTTCATCTGGGCACATTTGGTGATACGCAATTGCTGGACTTCCTGCCGCTGCCGGTCAATGCGATGGCTCAGCAGCACCAGTTGATTGCCAGCGCTGCACTGGATCTGGCTTTGGCTGCGATTGAAAAAAATCAGTACGAACCGGGTGTACATGCCATCGTGCGGACCTTCAAACAGCGCATTCACGAGGACTGAATGTGACGCTCATTGACACCCATACGCATCTGGACTTCGGCGATTTCGATGCAGATCGAGCAGCAGTTCTCGACCACTGCCGACGGCTCGGTGTCGAGCGCATGGTGGTGCTGGGGGTGTATGAGCGCAACTGGCAGCGCATCTGGGACCTGACGCTGGAGAATCCCTCGCTGTACGCCGCATTCGGCCTGCATCCGGTGTACATCGACGAGCATCAGCCGAAACATCTCGATCAACTGGCTGACTGGCTGACTCGCCTGCAAGGTCATCCGCAGTTGTGTGCGGTAGGGGAAATTGGCCTGGATTACTACGTCGAAAGCCTGGACCGTCAGCGTCAGCAGCAGATTTTCGAGGCACAGTTACAACTGGCCGCCGACTTCAACCTGCCCGCACTGCTGCATGTCCGTCGCAGCCACGCCGACGTGATCGCCACCCTCAAACGCTTCAAGCTGAAGCGCAGCGGCATCATTCATGCGTTTGCCGGGAGTCGTGAAGAGGCTCGCGAATACATCAAACTGGGTTTCAAACTCGGCCTCGGCGGCGCCGCGACCTGGCCTCAGGCGTTACGCATGCACCGGGTCATCGCTGATCTGCCGCTGGACAGCATCGTGCTGGAAACCGACTCACCGGACATGGCCCCCGCCATGTATCCGGGTCAGCGCAACAGCCCGGAGCATTTGCCGGATATCTGTGCGGCGCTGGCCGGGTTGATGGGTATTGCGCCTGAGCGATTGGCGGAGGCGAGTACCCTGAATGCTAAAGAGTTATTTGCCTGGACTTGAGTGAAAACGGTCTGCCTGTGGGAGCGAATTCATTCGCGAATACGGTATTTCAGGCAATAAATTATCAGCGTCTGAACCTGCCTCTTCGCGAATGAATTCGCTCCCACAGGCTTGAGCCCGTCGATAAATAATCGTTAAACCAACAACGTCCACAACGCAAACCCGGCGTACCAGACAATCGCGGCGCGGATGAGCAACTCCCAGAGCACGTCCAGGCTGTTGACGCCTTCCGCCCCCACCACCGGAGCAGGAACTTCACCGGCCACGCAGCCGACTTTGGCAATCAGCTGAGCGGCGCTGATATCCCAGTTGAGCAGTTCATGCAGCATCACCCGAGTGACCGCGACAAAGTTACCCACCAGCGCGAAGCTTGCCGCCAGCAGACGTACCGGAATCCAGTCGAAGGCATGGCGCAGTTGTGCAGCGTTTTCTGCCACGCCCGGGGTCTTGCCATGCTCGGCAGCCAAGGCCAGCAAGCGGTAGGCTAATGCGGCTACCGGCCCCAGCAGGAAGTACCAGAAAATCACCGCAAAGAAACTTTGATAGGCCTGCCATAACAAGTGGCCCTGCACGCCTTTGAGCAAATCTTCGCTGTTGTCGGCCAGCACACCCATGTCGCGCTCGGCAACATGTACCGCAGCCTGCTCGTCTCCGCGGCGGCAAGCATCACGAAACGGCCCGAGCGCGGCAATCAGATCGCCACGCCCCAGGCTGTAAATCAACACCAGCAGATGCACCGGCAGTGCCAGCCAGCCATTGGCGACCGAGCCCAGTACCACCACAATCAATGCCACCAGCAGGACCGGCAGCAACACGCTCAGCCCAAGAATCAACCAGGGGTGCGACGCCATCCGCGGACTGGCTTCAAGCCTGGCCAGTTCAGCCCGCCAGATACCATCCCGCTGGACACGCTCACGCAGCGCCGAAAACTTCTCGATCAAGACCGCCAGCAGTAACACCAGAAAACTCATTTACCTGTCCCTCACTTCAAGCCTGCAAGGCCGCTTTGAAACGCGACCAGTCAAAAAACGGCCCCGGATCAGTCTTCCGACCCGGTGCTATGTCGCTATGGCCACAAATGCGCGCGCTGCTGATCGCCGGATACGCTGACTGTAGCTGACGGGTCAAATCAATCAGGGCGGCGTATTGCGCATCGGTGAACGGCTGCTCGTCAGTGCCCTCAAGCTCGATGCCAACGGAAAAGTCGTTGCAGGTTTCCCGCCCCTCGAAAACCGATACGCCTGCGTGCCAGGCCCGATCCAGACAGGAAACGAACTGAGTCACCTCCCCGTCCCGCTCAATCAGAAAATGCGCTGACACGCGCAGATCCGCAATCCCTTCAAAATACGGATGCTCGGTGACATCCAGTTGATTCTGAAAAAAAGCCTGCACCTTGCCGGTCTTGAACTGGGCAGGCGGCAAACTGATGTTGTGAATCACCAATAAAGAGATTTCACCCGCAGGGCGCGCATTGAAGTTGGGCGATGGGCAGTGATGGATGCCATGGCACCAGCCGCTTGCACAATCGAGCTGCATGAATGTTCCTTGCACGGATAAATCGACAGGGACAAGTATGCCCGCTATGAAAAAAATAGGGAGGGTGTAAATGGATGAGGATTGGGTAGGAAGAGTCTGGTGCGGCATGCCCTGAATGCTGTTTATGTAGAAGAGCAATCCAGTGAGACCGAATTTATTCGGGAAGGCGGTATTTCAAACAATACACAGGCTGCGGATGTACCGGCCCCTTCGCGAATAAATTCGCTCCCACCAGAACTCTATGGCAGGCCAACACAGAATCTTCTACAGGGTTGCATTTCTGCCTTACGCGCCCTTGAGCTTGCGCAAGTTACCCATCACCGACTCCAGCGCCCGGTCAAACAGCAGCGCGTCGTCGAGCATGCGGATAGTGCCGCGGCGGAACTCCATGGCCAGACCCACACGGGTCTTTTCCAGGACTTTCATGCCGGTGCGGTTAACGAATACATAACGACCGCTTGGCTCGACGATAGCCGCCAGCTTGCAGCGCAATTTATGTTCTTCGTCTTCCTGAATTTCTACCCAGCCGCCCAGACGCAACTTGTCGACCTGAGCCAGACCCGCATCGTCTTCCGGCAGACGCGACGAAACCGGCTCGTTGAAAACTTGCTCGCCCGGAGCAATCAAAACGATCTCTTCGACCACCTGAATCATCGCCGGGCCGTGCGTTTCCTCGGCTTCAGCAGATGCGGAAGAGCCGTTGGCCGCATCGTCCTGAGCGCGCGAGAAATGCTGAAACGCCTGTACATGCAACACTTCCAGCTGACTGAAAAACTCGCTGGTCGCAAACGGATCGAACGCGGCGCTGGTCAAACCTTCACGCAGCGCCTTGAGCAAGCCAGGCACCAGGTCCAGCAGACGCTGCCTGGCTTCAGACTCTTCATGCAGCTCGACACTCCAGACCAGATCATCCATGGCGGCCAGTCCAGCTTCCCACTCGGGAGAATCATCGCCATGCTTGAGGCAAGTCAGCAACAATACTTTGCTCCAGGCTTCCTGCAGCAAACGCACCACCACTTCAGGCAACACCTTGCCGAGCAGACGTTGATTCAACTCCTGCTGCACCCGCTGACGGGCCAGCTCGGCGCGCGCACGGCCTTCTTCGGCATCACGGGTGCGCTGTTCAAGCAATTCGCTACGGCGACGCTCATCGCTGGTGAAAGCGAGAAAATCCACCAATAGCTCAGAGAAAATCGCCGGATCATCGACAAAGTCATTCAGCAGACGCTGCACGATTTGCTCGACGCGGACATACAGCGAGTCGCGCTGGTAGTCATCACGACCGCCCCAACCCAATGCGGCAGAGGCGATTTCGTTGAGCAGACGCCGCGCTGGATGGCTGCCTCGACTGAAAAAGCTCTTGTCGATCACCGCGACTTTAAGCATCGGGATTTGCAGACGGCCGATCAGCGCACGCAGTGAAGGCGGCAGATTGCGGTCATCGAGAATGAATTCAAACAGCATGGCGATCAGGTTGATGACGTCTTCGTCACCTACGCCCACCACGCGGAATTTGCCGCTCTTGACGCTGACACGAGTCAGCAATTGCTCCAGCTGGTTGCGCAGATCGAAGTCTTCCGGCATCTCCGACGACGGAACATATTGCTGCATGTGCGACAAGAGACGCAGCAGGTCCTGGCTGGAAATCGGCCGGGCTTCCGCACTGGCCTCATGACGCGGCACGAGATTACCGCGCACTTGTAACAACAGCTCCTGCAGTGCAGAGAAAGCGTCCTGCACACCTTTGTCCAGCTTGTCTGCAGTCTGAGCCAGAAGCGGGTCGGCAAACGACTCGACGCTACGGCCAGGACGAGCACTGCGATCAGTGGAGCGACGCGCTGGCACCGCCTTGAGCTCAGGCAAAATGCCGGTAGCGATCAAAAGCTGGTTAGCCTCGCTGTACAGATCATCGGTGTCAGCCAGAACGTACTTCTCAAACAGCTTGAGCACGATCAGCTTGACCTTGATACCCACGCCAAGGCTGCGCCCGGCCTGCAGGAAGTAATCACACAGCATCGCCGGACCCATGGGGTTGGCTTCGTTGGTCAGGGGCTGAGTGACCAATTGGTTCAGACGGGTGGTCAACTGGGCAAGCGCAGTGCCGTCACGGCTGAGCACCTTGGTGACCATCGCATCGACGGCCACAGTCTTTTCCAGGTCGTCGTTATGAACCAGTGACAGTTTGTCGAATGACACCGGCGTCGCGATTACGGGCTCGGAAACCTGATACTGGCCCAGGCGCAAGAAGGCGTCATAAAACTTGTCGAGAAACGCGCGCTCGATGCTTTTGCGCTTGAGACGCAGGTCGCGCATGGCTTCAAAGAAATTGTTCTGTTCGGAATTGCTCTGCGCACGGTCCGCCATGTCAAACAGCGTGTCGTCGGCGTTATCGAACAGTTCCTGCAACGCTTCCTTGAGTTGCTGAGCGGCCTTGTCACGAACCTGCAGCAATACAACAGGCAGGCGCGCAAGGGGCGAATGAGACGCCAGGTCGGGATTAGCTTTAGTTAACGGCACAACATTCTCGTCGTTTTGCATCAAGCCACCTGCCAGGCAACGTCATCGATCCCATCACAAGCCGGGCCATATCCCTGGCATGTGAAGCGACCCCCCGATTCATTTCGCCACATGTCAAACCTGTGACGTCAAATACAAGTCGCAACATTTAAAATATATCCGATCTGCCAGAGATGTCTTGTTCTTTACATTTCGTCTCCGGCTAGCGGATTGACGCGTACAGAGGTAGACCGCGAAAAACGCGTTCTATCGCAATGAAATGTAAAAAACCGACCAACTGTCATCCGTTCATGGACTGGCAAACGCCCGCAGTAGATAGGGTGCAGTGAGTTCCGTGGGCAACGTGCCTTATACTCGGCTCACCTGAATGGAGTCCGCCATGCCGAATCTACAACTCGCCACCCTCACCGCAGAAATCGAAGCCAACGTATGTCGTGCGTTGCTGGAAGACGTCGGCAGTGGCGACATCACCGCCCAATTGATTCCCGCTGAACGCCTGGCCAAAGCCACGGTGATCTCCCGGGACGCTGCGGTTATCGCCGGAACGGCGTGGGTAGATGCGGTATTCCGGCAGCTGGATCCGCGGGTCGCGGTGCACTGGCAGGTGATGGACGGTGATCGGGTGCAGCCCAATCAGGCGCTGTTCCATGTCGAGGGCCCGGCTCGCTCACTGCTGACGGGCGAGCGCAGTGCGCTCAACTTCCTGCAAATGCTCTCAGGAGTTGCGACTAAAGCCCGGCATTACGCTGACATCGTCGCCAATACTCAGGTCAAATTACTCGATACCCGCAAAACCTTGCCAGGCCTGCGCTTCGCACAAAAGTATGCCGTGACCTGCGGCGGTTGCCACAACCACCGCATTGGTTTGTTCGACGCCTTCCTGATCAAGGAAAACCACATCGCAGCCTGTGGCGGCATTGCACAGGCCATCACCGCCGCGCACAAGATCGCGCCGGGTAAACCGGTGGAGATCGAAGTAGAGAGTCTCGACGAGTTACGCGAGGCGCTGGACGCCGGGGCCGACATCGTCATGCTCGACGAACTCAGCCTCGACGACATGCGCGAAGCCGTGCGCCTCAATGCCGGCCGGGCGAAACTGGAGGCCAGCGGCGGTATTAACGACGATACGTTGTTGGTAATTGCCGAAACCGGCGTGGATTACATCTCGATTGGGGCGATGACCAAGGATGTGAAAGCGGTGGATCTGTCTATGCGGTTGAGTCTTTGAGGTAAACCCGGACTCCCACAACGACGCAAAATCTGTAACTCCGTCGCGCAGCAAACACGCCCCCTGTAGGAGTGAGCTTGCTCGCGATGGCGGAGAGTCATTCGCCAACCATCTTTGGGATTCACCCGCCCCTGTAGGAGCTCACCGAGGTTACGAGGCCAGCGATGGCGGAGTGTCAGACAAACCGCTATCGCTGGCCTCGTAACCTCGGTGAGCTCCTTGTATGTTGCTCCTGCACCAAGGAGAAGGGTTAGTCTCTAAGGTGTGACATACGAGAAATACGTTTCTGGGGGAGGCCGATCGCTCCTGAAGGC